>JBGVCE010000132.1:0-4603 GCA_045226235.1 Anaerobutyricum sp. | reverse complement strand
CTCTCCTGTCCGACCCCATCGCTTTCTTCCCCTCCGTTGGTATATTTTGTCATCTTAGCGTCATCGAGTTTTTTTACCGCCTTCATGTAATTTTTTGTGACCTTTTTGACCGCTGTCTTCTGAGATGCGGCAGCCACAGGACAGGTTATGGTCAGCAAGGCAATCATAAGTATCAGCAATGTTCTTATCTTCTTCATAGGCAACCTCCTTCTCATATGGATTATTGTACTTTTATTATACATCACTTGCCATCTATATTCATTGTAATTTTTCATTTTCCATGATAAAATCACCCTACTAATATCAGATGGAGGAATATCATGAAGAACAAAGTCCCCACTATCTTAGTCGTTGACGCTCAGGGTGGCGGTATCGGAAAACAATTGATCAGCAGTATACGAAAAGAGATTGGCGATCTGCATATCCTTGCTGTGGGGACAAATACAGCCGCAACTTCTGCCATGCTAAAGGCCGGAGCTGACGAAGGGGCCACCGGGGAAAATCCGATCCTTGTGGCCAGCCGAAAGGCAGATTATATCATCGGCCCCATCGGTATGGTGATTGCAAATGCCATGCTGGGGGAGATTACTCCTTCCATGGCCCGGGCAATCGCAGAAGCAGACGCCAAGCGTATCATGATTCCCTTTAGCAACTGTGATAATTACATTGCCGGGGTTTCTGATTTCAGTACAGGAAGACTGATACAGGATGCCGTCAATCAGCTGAAAAGCTATTTGACAAGCCCATCCTGATTTGCTATCCTTTAGAAAAGGCAGTATGAAGCTGTCGCTTGTGGTGCAGAAGCACAAAGGACAAGGTATCTATATAGACAAAATATATATAATGTAAGTCATGAAGGCATACATTTCTCTTGAAGGGAAAGGTATGCTTTTTTTGTATTATCAATTAATGTCATGAAGACATAAGCTATCCTGAAGGAATTTCAAAATACAGGAGGTACAGATTATGGCATGTTTTTTAGTTACGGCAGCTGAAGCTGCAGTGGTAACCGCAGTGGAGAAGGCAGAAGAAAGAAGAGAGATTAAGGCAGGGGAATGCAGCAACAAGGAGGAAGCGGTTTCCATTCCCCTTAGCAGGAAATTAAAGTGGCTTACTTATATGCTTTGGGGCGGTGTTGTCCTGCTTGCCTTTGAGCACATCTGGCACGGGGAAGTGGTACCATGGTTCCCCTTCCTGACTGCCATGGCTAATCCTGCGGATACAACGGCTATGCTTTACGAGATGGCAACCGTTGGCGTCTGCATGGCTCTTCTTATCACCGCTGTCTGGTTTATCATGTGCAAGGTGGCTGATGCCATTGTAAAACGTCCCGCAGCTGATACCAGGCAGAACACGATTGCATAAGGAGGGGCTGCCATGACATTGTTAATAACGGTCTTTGCCGCAATAATTGTAACCGTCAAATGGTACAACCGGAAAGATGATTCCATGCAGCTTGGAATGCTCTGCTTTCTTTATTGGGGAGCATCCATCATGTGGCTGGTGGACGCTTTATTTGAATATGCGGAATTAGGGGCTGAATATTTCACACCAGCTTTAGAAGATATGCTTAACGACGCTTTCCTCGGCCTGTCGGTTGTGGCTCTGGGACTGGTAATCTGGCTGGTCCGGCTGCTGATCACAGACCCCAAGGGGTCCGTCCGCGTGGCATTAAAAAAGAGATAAGAAAAGACAGAAAAAGAGCGACTGACAGAGTACATAAACACAGCCTCTGCAGCCGCCCTTTTTTGTGAGATTATTTTCTTATAGACTAACCCTTATCCACAATCCATTTCTTTTCATCTGACAGCAGATAAACAGCTCCCCGGTAGGCATGGTTCTCCAGCAAGGTTTTCAGGATCTCCCACACCCTATCATCCAGCAGGACATAGATCTCCTGATTCAGATAGCGAAAGCATCGCAGATAATCTGTCTGTCTCTCTGTCAGAAGTCCCTGCCAGACAGACAGAGTCTTAGTCGTGATAAAGAAAGACACATAGATCTTATCCTCAGGGTTCCTCCATCCCTCTTCCAGCCTCCTTAGGTGACTAGCCAGAGTTTCCTCTTTCCAATCCTCCAGAGTCCATTTATAAGAAGTAAATGAGATCCCTGTTTCCTCAATGGTTTCCCTGACCTGGCGGAAACTGATCTGGCCGAATTCCCCTACATCCTTAACCATGGAGACCTTCTCCCTCCGGACACTTCCCGGCTCTGCCAGAAGAACTGTACCTTGGTCCACGTAGGACTTAAGGATCTTCTCACACAGGTATTCCTCGGGAAGATGAGACCCGATTCTGTCCTTAATCTGGCTTATAGTAAAGCCATTGTCCGCCAGATGCATGATGGCATCCCCATAGCCAAAATCCTTGACAAAATTATTTAATGCTTTCTGAAATGCTGATTCCATCCGTCTTTCCCATCAATACTTTCTTTTTAATATCATATAGACAATCCAGTATATTCCCACAATCAGGCATACCGAATAGGCCAGGATAACCTGGATGGTGTGCTGTCCCATAATCAGGGCAACCACAACGCCGATGGCTTCGATAAGGACCACGATATATCCGGTCCAGGCCCAGCTCATCATGCGAAGATATTTGTTCCGCTCATCTCCAAACTCTATATTTATTTTCTCCTGGTATTCCGAATCATTCCGGTACTTCAGATTTCGGATTACCTGGAGGACCCCCACTGCGATAAGGGCCCCTCCCATGCCTGACCAATAAGTGGAATCCACGACCTCAGCGATGGATAACCATATCAGAACCGCTCCTAATATAATCCAGAAAATGCTAAGCAAGAGTTTCTTATTGTTGTAATACATAATCTATTCCTCCTGTATATCTTCAAATATAAATACTTCCTCTATGGTCATCTCGAAAAACTTTGCAATCTTATGAGCCAACAGGATTGAAGGGTTATACCGTCCGTTCTCCAGGGAACTGATGGTCTGTCTGGACACCCCCAGCTGCTTGGCAAGATCATCCTGACGGATCCCCTTGACGTTTCGTATCTCCTCGATTCGGTTTTTCATTGCATCACCTCAGATGTCATTATTTTGCTTTGGTCAAATGTAAAGTATACTTTATATCATCATAATATCACTTTCCTTCCGAAATGTCAAGTTTACTTTACATTTATTCAAAACGAATCATTCCTCTTCCGTTAATTCACTATGAATGGGTTTATCCACGGCAATCATCATTTTTTTATCTCAGAAATGGGGGATTTCCATATTACAGTTGCATAATGGGTGAATAGTTGATATAATAATTCATCATACTAAAGTGATGTTTTATCTACATTTAGATAGGAAATCGCTTTGGATGGATATCTTTTTGAGAAGGATTATCAGATGAGATTGAGACTCCTTCTTCTACAGGTGAAAAATTATTCGCCTACATCAGGTGGAGTCTCAATCTCAATCTGATAAAGCCTGCGGCGCATCGCAGAGTTGCGCATAGGAAGATGTCTTCGACATTGCGCAACTCGCGCGGAATCGTCAAGGCGATTCCGATTAAAGAGAAATGGAGGGAAAGTATCATGAAAAAATTACTCGTATTTGCACTTGCTGCAATGATGGCTTTAGGTATGCTGACCGGTTGTGGCGGCTCAGCTTCCAAGGAAGAGCCTGCCAAGGATGAACAGACGACAGAGGCTGCCGCTGCAGAGGGCAAGACCTGGGTTATCGCTACGGACACCGTATTCAAACCATTTGAGTATACCGATGCTGACGGTAACTTTGTGGGAATCGATGTAGATATCCTCGCAGCTGTTGCCGAAAGCCAGGGCTTCGCTTATGAACTGAAGAGTCTTGGATGGGATTCCGCCATCGCTGCCTGCCAGTCCAAACAGGCTGACGGTATGATTGCCGGCGCTTCCATCACAGATGAGAGAAAAGAAAGCGGATGGATCTTCTCCGATGGATATTACAATGCAACACAGAGCATGGCTGTTCTGGCTGATTCTAACATCCAGGGCTTTGAGGATCTGAAAGGACAGACTGTTGCCGTCAAGACAGGTACCATGGGTGCTTCTTACGCAGAGAGCCTGAAAGACCAGTACGGATTCAATATCACTTACATGGAAGATTCACCAACCATGTATCAGGCAGTAACCGGCGGCCAGGCTGTTGGATGTTTCGAGGATACACCGATCATGTTAACAGCGATCAAGGAAGGCGGCGACGAGCTTCCACTTAAGGTTCTTGAAAACACAGCAAATGAAGGCGCTGATTACGGTTTCGCTATCTTTAACGAAGACAATCAGGAACTGATCGATATGTTCAATGCCGGTCTTGCTGAGATTAAATCCAACGGAACTTACGATGAGATCGTAAATAAATATCTGGGTAACTAATCATTTTCTGGCAATACTATAGCAGATGATATGAGTTTACAGGCTGTCGCTTCCGGGATTCCTTATATAGTTATCCGGGGCGGCAGCCTTGTCTTAATACATTAATTTGAATGGGGGTGAAACACTTTGATCGGTATCATTTCTCAATATGGAGGTCTGCTGACAGCGGCCATGGGCCAGACGCTGCTCCTTGCACTCTTCGGACTGTTTTTTGCCTGTATCCTGGGTCTGATCTTCGGTA
>JBGVCE010000131.1:0-3412 GCA_045226235.1 Anaerobutyricum sp. | reverse complement strand
TCCAAAGATACAAAAAGGTACTTTATAAAAGTCACACATATTCCGGAACATTTTTCTGGTATTATCTGAGGCATCCTGGGCTACGATAACCAAATGAGCCTTTGATGATTTTACAGCCTTCTCTGTGGAAAACTCGCCGCTTGCCACTTTTCCGGCTTTGGCAGCTAACCCAATCATTGACAAAGCTTTATCCTTCGTGATCAAGTGTCTCCATCTCCTCTTCTAATCCTTCATAAATCTCATCTGGTATGGTAATTTTCAAGGAACGTTCCAAAGCTTTGGAACGTATTGCTTTCCTGAGGCAATCAGGGTTAAAACACAGATAAGCGCCACGGCCGTTCTTCTTTCCGCTCCGGTCCAGGCAGATCTCATCTTCCGGCGTTTTGATCACGCGGATCATATCCCTTTTTGTCTTCATCTCACGGCAGCCTACACACTGCCTTAACGGTATTTTTCTTCCCATATCCGATCACCAGTTTTTTGTTGTCTCAAAGATCATTCCTCAACGTATTCTTCTTTGGAATCTTCGTCGTAATATTCCTCATCGCCGTCACGATATTCCTCATCATAACGATCATCGTACTCCTCATCGTACTCATCGTCATAACGATCATCATAATCCTCGTCGTATTCGTCATCGTAGCGGTCGTCATAGTCCTCATCATAACGATCGTCATAATCTTCGTCATAACGGTCATCATAATCCCTGTTTCTGTCGTATTCTTCCAGCTCAGCGGCCTGGGATTCACTCTTGATGTCAATCTTATAACCGGTAAGCTTTGCAGCAAGACGGGCATTCTGTCCTTCTTTTCCGATGGCAAGGGACAGCTGATAATCCGGAACGACTACTCTTGCGCTCTTCTCATCATAGTTGACATCCACGGAAATTACGCTGGATGGACTTAAAGCATTTTCAATCAGTCTCGCAGGATCTTCATCCCAGGTGATAATGTCGATTTTTTCCCCTTTCAGGTCGTTAACCACCGCATCCACGCGGGCTCCGTTTTTACCGACACAGGCACCTACCGGATCCACGTTGGGATCATTGGAAGCCACAGCAATCTTTGTGCGGGAGCCGGCCTCTCTGGCGATGCTCTTTATCTCTACGGTACCGTCATACACTTCGCTGACTTCCTTTTCAAAAAGACGTCTCACCAGCTCGGGGTGGGTTCTGGAAACCAGGATCTTAGGACCTTTGTTGGTATCCTTGACTTCAATAATGTATAACTTGATACGGTCTGTCGGGTGATAAATCTCCCCCCGGACCTGTTCTTTCTCTGTGAGTACCGCATCTGTCTTGTCATCAAGGCTGATGCAGATATTATTGCCACTGAATCTCTGAACCACGCCTGTTACGATATCCTTCTCTTTCAGGGAGAAATGCTGGAATAATACCCTGCGTTCCTCCTCCTTGATTTTCTGGACGATAACACTTCTGGCATGCTGGGCTGCGATTCTGCCGAAATTCTTAGGGGTTACCTCAATCTGGATCACATCCCCCAGCTCATAGTTCTTATTCCTCATCCTGGCGTCTTCCAGGCTGATCTCGCAGGAAGCATCTTCCACTTCTTCCACCACGGTCTTTTCCACGGTTACTTCGATATCTCCGGTGGTTCTGTCCATGTGTACATTCACGATGGCATTTTTTCCAAAGTCGCGGTTACATGCCGCCACAAGGGAATCTTCGATGGCTTGCATGATCACTTCTTTTTCAATGTTTTTTTCTTTCTGTAAATCATCGAGAGCCTTAATTAAATCGCTCATTTTTCTTCTCCTTCCGTGGTTATTATCAATTAAAACTCGATCGCCTGACGAATCATGGCCAGGTCTTTACGGTTAAAGGTGATTTCTTCTCCTTCGCAGGTAATGGTCACCGTATCTTCTGTATATCCGGAAAGAATCCCTTCGAACTCCTTTCGGTTATCCAAAGCCTTATATCGTTTTAATTCCACCGCTTTACCAAGGTTTCTCTCAAAATCCTTATCCTTCTTCAGAGGCCTGCCCAGTCCGGGGGAACTCACCTCAAGAATATAAGGATCCTTTATGAAATCTTCTTCATCCAGCCTGGTCTCCAGGGCACGGCTGATCAGCACACAATCGTCGATATTGATACCGCCTTCCTTGTCCGCATATACACGAAGATACCAGTTAGATCCTTCTTTGACATATTCCACATCCACCAGCTCAAAATGATTTTCCTCGATGATGGGGGTTACCAATCTCTCCGTATTTGCAACAATCTCTGTTTTTTTCATGTTGTTCTCACCTCACTTTGTGTTGATCACTCACTGATGCCCAAGGGCACGGGACCAACCCTGTTTCATCAACAAATAAGAGTGGGCGAAGCGCCCACTCTTAATCATTAACAAGTATTACCATGGTAATATACCACTCCTGACAGCAAATATCAAGTCTTTTTAGATATTTTTATATTATTTATTAACTATTTTACGGGGTTTTCAGATCTAATTATACCGTTTCCCGTGCTTTTCTCCCAGATTGGTTACCGTGCCATCTTCTTCCTGCATATCGATACTGTTTAATGTCCCCAGAAGACTTGCACGGATGGATTTGATATATTCCTTGCGCAGTTTTTTCTGTTCCTCTTTTTCCTCCGGAGTAAGACCCACTGCTTTTGATTTATGATATAGAGTATTGATACGGTCAATATCATTATTATTCATGCTGTTTTATCCTCACTTTCTACTAGTGATATAGGTTAATGCTGCTTCCGCAACCCGAAGTCCGTCCATGGCCGCCGATGTGATTCCGCCTGCATAGCCGGCACCTTCCCCGCAGGGAAAAATTCCTCTGATGTTGCTCTGGAAGTCATCGTCTCTGGGAATCCGGACCGGCGAAGATGTGCGGGTCTCTACTCCCGAAAAAATGGTATCCGGCCTGTCAAAACCCTGTATCTTCTTACCGAAGGCTTCCATACCTTCCAGGATATCCCGGCAGATATAATCCGGGAGACATTTTCTTAGATTCCCGAAATCCCATCTTCCTTTGATCTGAGGTTCAAAAGAACCAAGGGAAACCGAAGGCTGATTTTCCCGGAAATCCCGGTATAGCTGGACCGGAATGCTGCCCTTACATAAGTCATAAGCAGCTTTCTCATAGTTTCTCTGAAATTCCATGCCCGCTAAGGGGTGCCGGCTTGGAAAATCCTCCGGTGTCACTGTGGTGATGATGGCACTGTTTGAATTACTGCCGTCCCTTCCGGAATAACTCATGCCGTTAACGCACAGATGGCCGGGCTCCGAAGATGAATTCACCACATAACCTCCGGGGCACATACAGAAGGAATAGATTCCTCTGCCATCGGTGCATTGATGTGTTAATTTATAGTTAGCCGCAGGCAATTCTTCAGGGTATCCGATCCCGTACATGCTCTCATCAATCATCCTGGCAG
>JBGVCE010000130.1:0-2543 GCA_045226235.1 Anaerobutyricum sp. | reverse complement strand
CAAAAGATAAGATGTTCCTGGGAGCGGACTATCTGGAGATCCATGGCCTTTCTGTCAGCCCCGCTGATTATAAGCAGGTATACAGAGGGAATCTAGACTCTGGGACCAGTCTGGAAGATATCTATGAGAGATTTAACCTTAACAGACCGGATGACTTTACAGGGCATTCCCTTTCTGTGGGGGATGTGGTAGTGCTTTCCCGGGGAGGGAACAGGCAGGCCAGCTTTGTGGATATCATCGGCTTTAAGGAACTGCCGGAGTTCCTTCCCGAGAGAGGATTGGGGAAGACAGCGGCAGAGGCGATCACAGAGAAGACGAATGAACAGATGAAAGAATTAAGAAGGAGATCAATGCCCGAAAGAGAAGGCAGGAGCAGGATAGAAAAGGATGAAATGGTTCATCCCCAAAAGGATTCTGCCGAAGCGATAGGAGTGAAGCTATGAGTAAGGGTGGTATAAAGGTCGGTGAAGGTATGAGATTTCAAAGGATCAGACGGATCACAGGTTATCTCGTTGGTACGATAGACCGTTTCAACAGGGCAAAGGCAGAGGAGGTCAAAGACCGTGTGAAACACGGGAGCAAATAGAAGATTCTGTAAACATCTTAGCTTATTCAACAAAAAAGCAAGGCAGTGTGCAGAGAGCACACCGCCTTGCAGATTTCCATAAGATTATTAGCTGAATTTAGACTTCAGGATACGGGATATCCGGTTTTCTATCGATCTTTTTGCACAGATCCTCAGGGTTTCTATATCCGCGGGAGAAAGATGATTATCTGTCATAGGGATTACTTTTTCTTTCAGATAATCATCAGATTCTGATAAAAGTTGTTCCGGCTGCAGATGTTCAGCCAGATCTTCCAGACCGGGATAATCGATCCCTTCATTCCAGTCATGTCGCCTGTTGAAAGGACAAACATCCTGGCAGACATCACAGCCACAGATCCATTCCTGAAAAGCTTCCTCTTTGATATGGGGAGGAACGGATCCTTTCCCAAATGTTGTATAGAAACTGATGCATTTTAATGGATCCATCGTATACTCTTTGATCAGGGACTGTGTCGGACAGTTCTTCCTGCAAAGGTTGCAGTTTTCGATACATGGTTTGACATCAGGTTCATGGATAAGCCTGCATGACTTGTCAATGACATATCCGACCAGCTCAATAAAAGAGCCATCCTTTGTATAGAAAAAGTTGTTTCTGCGAATGATCCCAAGGCCTGCCGCAGCTGCGGCATACCTTAGCGGGCCAATGCTGAGATGTCCCCGGTTCGTGCCGCCATCCCATCGGAGCCCCTGATCATCCAGCCATTTTTCAAAGACAGAACGTTGTTCCTGGATATCTTTACGTACCTTATTATAGGAAGAGAGCAGAAAACCCTTCCCATATTTACCCTGTAGTTTTTCAGGGAAACGGTATCTTCCGAGCCAGTAGGTGCATATTATTATTGATTTCGCCCATGGAAAGCGCTTTGTCAATCCGGAAAGATCCCCTACTGCCTGATAGAACATTTCAGACGATGGTACTTCCCGCAAGCGCTGCTGGTAATACTTTTTAAACCCGTCCATATCGTCTGCAGAGATAATACCGCAGCTGTCATATCCATTAGCAGTGGCTACCTGCTCTATAGCCAATGAAAGATTATCTGGTTTCATGTGTTACCTCCCAATTTTATCAAATGGCACGATACTACAATTCCTGGATCTTTTTAATCGCATTGTCCAATGCGCGGATCCCATCCTGACCAAGCGTATTTTCAAAATGATCCTGGGCTTTATTCCAAAGCTGCTGCGCTGCCTGAAAAGTTTTTCTTCCGGAGTCTGTGACAGCGATCCGGCTGTTTCGCTGTCCCGGCTTTTTTTTGTTGGTGATCAGACCCATGCGCAGCAAGGGGGTCAGGTTCCGGGTCATGGTCGTTCGATCAAGCTCGTTTATTTCCGCCAGCTTTGATATGGTTTCTTCTTCCGATTCAAGTATGCTGGCCATGATGGAGAACTGCCTGATTGTTATTCCGGCAGGAGCCAGTATGCGGTTATAATAGGCTATAACATTTTCTGCGCTCCTGTGCATCTTCAGACAGTAGCAAGGTGTATTATCAATATTTTTCTTCATAATCATTCCTTTCGTGTATATACACTATAACATATTGTTTTTGAGAATTCAATGAGAATCAATACAGGATACAACCACTTTTTTGTTCGGAAAGGAGAGAGAGTCAATGGATGAAACAAACAGAAATACTTCAGAAATAATAATGCAGGTTCACAATCTCTTCCGGTTCGCCGATCCTGTCTTCCGTCTTGCTGCCGTGGGGACAGTCAAATTGATCCAGTTCTTTGCAAGGATGGTAAGGGAGAAGAAACTGTCCGCCATCGAGCTGGAAGGCTTCGGTGAATTCCTGAAAGCGACGGACGGGAAATATGACATCATGAATATCCCAGCGGTGGACAGGGATCAGCTCCTTAGTGAAATGAAGTCATTAAAAATTCACTATACCATCATGCCTGACCTCAACCGGGAAGACGGGCTCATGCAGGTGGCAGT
>JBGVCE010000129.1:0-2000 GCA_045226235.1 Anaerobutyricum sp. | reverse complement strand
TAAGACCATCCTACAGGAAATCCGTAATAAGAAGGATATTTGGTAACGAAATGGATCAGGAAATAAGGGATATCATCCTAAAACACGGCAGTAATATACTTAGTTCTGATACTTTTAAGGAAACCTTTGATCAGACACATCATTATAAAACCACGGTGGGTGATCACATCCTGGGGGTCACTGTGGAAGCCGTAAAGGTTTGTCTCCGACATAATCAGACAGATGATCAGACTCTTGGAAATGTAGTGACTTCCTGTCTTTGTCACGATTTGGGTATTGTTGGAAGAGATGAGAAATATAACAATAATTTTGAAACCTTAATCTGGCACCCCAAGCATTCTGCAGAAGTATACAAGGAACTGACCGGGGAGGAAGATGAAAGAGTACTGGATGCTATTCATTCCCATATGTTTCCCCTGAAACCACCCATGCCAAAACACAGAGAAGGCTGGATTCTTACCTGGGCAGATAAGATCAGCGCCTCTATGGATATACTTCAGATTCCCCCGGTGACCGTTGAGGAAAGGGAAGAACTTCTGGAACTGGCAGAAAAGGAACAAGAATAGCGTCCTAGGATAAATCAGTTTATATTTTAATTGTATCCGGCTGTCGCCTAAAGGCAATCACATAGATGACAGCCCGGAAAATCCAGTCAACATACATGGCGTACCAGACACTAAGTACATTCATGTGGAAGAGTTTGATGAATACATAGGCCAGACCTACACGGAAGACCCACATGGTGAAAACCGCGATGATCATAGTGAAGGTTGCCCTTCCGATGGCACGGAAATAGTAGGGTGTCTGAAATGCCAGAGGCCATATGATCATGGCAATGGCATGGGATAGAACCAATCCCTGAGCCAATGTGGCAGACAGGCCCGTCAGCTGATAACAACTGACAAAGAAGGAACGGCCAATAATCAGGATGGAACTCAGTATAGCCAGCATGACGTAATTGATCTTAATCAGTTTTCTGGCATAATACTTTGCCTGTTGGTATTCTCCGGCCCCGTAGCATTGTCCCACGATGGTGAGCATACCTGCTCCCAGAGCATTTCCCGGAAGGTACAGGTAGGTTACCAGATTAGAGGCAACGGCGAAAGCCGCGATGGATGCGGTACCCAGAGTGGATACCAGACTTTGCAGCATCAGTTTTCCCAGATTAAAGATACCGCTCTCCAGACTGTTGGGAATACCGATGGACAGGATTCTTTTCAATATAGTCAGATCAGGCAGCAGATCAGAGAAGCTCTTCACACGAAGGGCGTTTTCTTTTTTCTGAAGCAGGAAGAGGATGGCAAGGGCCCCGATTGCCCGGGCGATCACTGTGGGGATACCAACACCCAGAACTCCCATCTTCAATACGAAGATACAAAAGGCGTTACCGGCGATATTGATGACATTCATCAGAAGAGACATCAACATGGATGTCCTGGTGTTTCCCATAGCCCGGAAGACGGCAGCGCTGGAATGATAGATTCCCAGGAAGGGGAAGGATATGGCGGTACAAGCCATATACAGCATGGCATTATCCATGACAGAAGCTTCCACCTGACCAAATATCAGGGAAAGGATGGAATGGTTTCCGATTAAGAGAATGATCGTGATCAATATCATCGAAAGCCCGGTGAGAAAAAACAACTGGCCCCCGACTCTGGAAGCGTTTCTCTCGTCTTTTCCTCCGATAAACTGGGCACATACAACGGTTCCTCCGGCAGCGATGGCAAAGAGTACCTGGAGGATCAGATTATTGATGGAATCCACCAGGGAAACACCGGAGACGGCAGCTTCACCCAAAGTGGCAACCATCAGGACATCCGCCATACCCACCAGGACGATTAGAAGCTGCTCAATCATAAGAGGGACCAGGAGATCATATAATTTTTTTCTGCTATAAAGATAGGTCATTTTTTTTACTCTTTTCCGTACATTTTCTCAAATATTATCTATATTAACACAACTATATCATAGTTCTTTTTAGAATCCTATTTGAAAAA
>JBGVCE010000128.1:0-6776 GCA_045226235.1 Anaerobutyricum sp. | reverse complement strand
TGGTAACCGGCATAATCTTTCCGATTCCCCGAAGCTGGTCGATCCGGGTCTTCCCGGTCTCATGGATAATAGCTCCTGCATTCAGGAATAAGGTATCCTTCACCAGGGAATGAAAGACCACATGCAGGATTGCTCCCACAAAGGCCATCCGGTTAAAGAGGGCAAGTCCAAACAGGATATAGGAAACCTGGCTCACCGTTGAATAGGCCAGTCTCCTCTTAATCACCGGCTCCCTGTATGCCATCATGGAACCTAAAAATACCGTGATCAACGTCAGAAGGATCCAGACATACTGAACCCAGCTGCCACGAAGAGAGGCGGGGTCTGCCACGTAATAGACACTTCGTATAATGCCCAGGACTCCCATCTTGGTAATGATGCCCGACAGGACAGCACTGGCCGGCGCAGGCGCTACCGGGTGGGCTGCCGGAAGCCATGAGTGCATGGGAAACATACCGGCTTTGGTTCCGAATCCCAGAATGATTAGAAATATAGCCACCAGGTATACCTTTTCCTGTCCCTGCATGGTAGCAGGATCCAGGATACCCCCGGCCTGGAAGCTGCCAAGGCCACCGTACTGTGACAGGATAAAGATTCCGAATAAAACGGCAAAACCACCTGCCACGGAATAAAACAGATATTTTAGGGCAGCCATGATTGCCTGATGAGTAAGATCATGAAGGATCAGAGGCATACTGGTCAGCGTCATCAATTCAAAAAACAGGTAATAAGTCACCAGATTTCCCGCCAGGCAAAGTCCCATGAGGATACCTTCCACCAGGAGATACCAGCCGAAAAAGACCATCTCCCGCGGATCTCCGGACAAATAGTCAAGGGCATAGAGGCAGACCAGGGTAAAGACTGTCAGAATCAGACCGGCAAAAACCTTCCCGGTCAGATCCATATGTAAATAGACGGGAAGGCTATCAGTAAGCTTCCACAACTGTAAGCCACTCTCTGTCAGGAAACAGGGGATCATGGCGAGGCACTCTGCCACAGCGATAAATATAATATATATATGTATTTTCTTCTGATCGACCTTTCTTCTTCCCATGAGGAAGGACAGAAGGCCTCCCAGGACCGGAAGCAGTACAGGTACGATCAACCAGACATTTTGTTCCATTTCTATAACCTCTTTCTCATACAGGATCAGACGGATCCTAGAACATGGAAAGGCCTTTCATAAGCAGATCCACCACGGAGTTTGAACACATACCAAGGAACAGATTCAGGCCAATCAAAATGAAGAATACCACTCCGTTGGTTCTGGTGTAGGGGGATCTTCCTTCCGGATAATAATGTCCTCTTGCTGACTCCCCTTTCTGGGGAAGGGCATAGATATTTACCACCATCCGAAGGAAATAAGTTGCATTCAAGGTTGTACTGATTACAAGGGCTGCCCATGTAAAAAACATCTTGGCAGGGCTTTCCAGGGCCGCAGACGCAAAAAATGCCTTTGAGACGAAGCCCGACAGCATGGGGAATCCTACCATGGATAAGGATCCCACCAGGAAGGTGAATCCTGCCAGTTTATTCCGGTATCCCACTCCACGCAGGCTATCGTAATCTGTCTTTCCTTCTGCTGCTTCATACAGGGAAGCCACACTTAGGAAAAGCAATGCCTTGGTGGCCGCGTGAGTCAGGATATGGAAAAGTGAAGCCACCATTCCCGCCTCTGTACCAAGGCCAATGCCCATATAGATATACCCGATCTGGGCAACAGAAGAACAGGCGATCATACGCCGGGCATCCCTCTGACGGATGGCATCGATGGATCCCATGATCATGGCTATGATTCCAAAAACAAATAAGATGTCAAGGATGTGGGTATGAAAAAGATTTTCAAAACCGATTACACGGTAGAAAATCTTGATCAGCAGAATGATATACCCCTTGGAAACCAAACTGGACAGGATTGCGCTGGCTGCGGGAGTCGCATAGCCATAAGTATCCGGAATCCAGGAATGGAAGGGATAGAGTCCGCTCTTGATGCCAAGACCGATGGCGATCAGACCGATAACCAGTAAAAATGGCGTCATGTAGGATCCTGTGGCTATGATATGTTCCACTTCTTCCCTGGCCGGAACCATGAGAAGCTGTCCGGTGATATCATACAAAAGACTGATTCCGATGAGAAACAGACCGGAACCAATCTGACTCATGACAAAATATCGGATAGCTGCCAGGATACCATGGCCATTCTGCCGGATCATGATCATGCCGCAGGTCGCTATGGTATTGATCTCCACAAATACGTAGCCGGTAAACAGGTCGTTGGTGTAGATCATGGCAAGAAGGGAGGACATCATCATATTAACCAGCACAAAGAACAGATTAATCTTGGTGGGTTCCACATCCGAGAAAATTCTTCCAAGGCCACCAAGGACGGACAGGATCATGATCAGAGTGAAAAAGGTTGCCATGAATCCCTCCAGGACTCCTGCTCTGATCTCATTGCCCCATGGTGCGGGGAAATGTCCCATCATATAGGTGAATTCTTCTCCCGTCTCCACCGTATAGAAAAGCACACAGGCAGAAAGAACCAACACGATGCTCAGCATTACGATACAGATTCTTTTTGCCCATTTCCCATTAAGAGCGGAGGAGACGATCCCGGAAAACATAGCCAGGATAATGGAAAAGAAAGGAAAATTCACTATAAAGCTCACGGGAGTTCCTCCTCCTTTCTCCACTCCATAACAATCTTATCGATGTCGAGGGTACGATAGCGGACATAAAGCCGGATCGTAAGAGCCAACATCAATGCAGTGGAGCTGACGGATACCACGATGCCGGTCAGCACCAGGCCATCCGGGATCGGATTCGTATATGCGGAAGCATCCGTGATGCCATCCGTCAGGATTGGAACCATCCTGCCATAAATATATCCCTTTGCCGTCAGAAACAGATAGACCGCTGTATCCATGATATTAAGCCCCAGGATTTTCTTGATCAGGTTTTTATGCAATAAAAGCATGGTAAAGCCAATTCCAAACAATATCATAGCAGTCATCTCTTCCAGATGAGAAGATATCAGTGCCATCATGATTAAAACCCTCCTTTACGGAACAAGGCATAAAAGGCATACATGGTGCAGGCCACGATCAGGCCGACACAGATGTTAAGGGGAAGAATCAGGCCGGAAGACAGAATCGCTCCTGGAGTTCCCAGAGGAATTCCGCTTTCCAGATGATTCGCGCCTGTAAAGAAAGAATAACTCTTAGCAATACAGTAGAAGGAAAGGGCACTTAATGTAATCACACGGAAGGTCTTGTCGGTGAAAAACCTCTCTGTCTTCTTAAAGCCAAAGGCATTCAGATAAAGAATCAGGCCTGCTCCGATCACAGCGCCTCCGGAGAAACCGCCTCCCGGCGACAGATGTCCGTTCAATATTATATAGATTCCAAAGATAAAAATAATCGGCACCAGCACGCAGGAAACCTTCTGAAGGATCAGGTCATTCTTCGGCTCGAAGAGTCTGTCATTTTCCAGACGGGTCAGTTCACGGTTGACAACGGTATCTTCTTCCTTGTTGTCGTGCCTTAGAAGAATCTGCACACAGATGGTAGAAATAAACAGGACGCAGGATTCTCCAAAGGTATCAAATGCCCTGTAATCCAGGATCATACCTGTAACGAAGTTAATGGCTCCCGTCTCTTCCACACCCTTTTCGATGTATCGCTGAGACACCTCATTATTAACCGGGTTATCGCCGTCGCCAAAGGTAGGCATATAGGTAACGCACCATATCATGATCGCCACCAGAAGAATACAGAAGATAATGGAAAAAAGAGTGTATGCCCTGTTCACATGTTTATACAGTCTCTGGGTAGTCCTCTCCAGGCTATCCTCTGTAATATTTACTCCCTGATCGGAATGATCTTCCGTCGGACGCCTGATCTCCATGGTGTCATCCATGGGATCTATCTCTCCGTTAATCCAATCTTCTATCTTACGCCATCTGCTCTTGTCGTAATTATCTCTAATTTTGCTCATCTCTGCTCTCCTCCCCTTTTTCATCCTCCTCGTCAATGCCATTGATTTTCTTCAATGTCACGAAAAACAGGATACTGGTGATACCGGCACCTACGGCAGCCTCAGTAATGGCCAGGTCCGGGGATTGAAGAATCATCCAGATAATTGACATAATTGTGCTGTAAGACATAAAAACCACCACTGCCGGGAGTAGTTTCTTTGTAAAATTACATGCGATGGCACATAGAATCAAACCTATCAATAATACTATCTCAAATACTCTCATATCTACTCCTCATCGATATCAATGATTTCAATGTCACCGAGTTCTTCGTCTGTTTCCACCACAAGACGGCTAAGCATATGCCCTGCCACTGGGCTTGCCATCCAGAAGAACAGAACAACACAGATCAATTTCGCCGAGGCCAGATCCATGCCTCTCCATACAACCAGGGAAATGATGACAAAAAAGAGTCCCAAAGTGTCACCAAGGGCGGCAGTGTGGATACGGTTCAAAGATTTGTATTTGTTCACACCAATCGTAGCGGTAAAAAACATAAACATTCCCATCAGCATTAGAATTGTGCTGACAATCAATCTTATCACTCTTCCTCACCTCCCATGGTCTTCTTATTAATCTTCTCATTGTAGACTCCCATCCAGATCTTAGACAAAAGCACCACAGACAGGAAACTGATCATGGCATAGATCAGACAGACATCAGCCAGGTAATCTTCCCCCAGAAATACGGTAAGAATAGAAATGATTGCTATGGTGAAAGTACCGATCATATTTACCGCTATGATCCTGTCTGTCGTCTTAGGACCAAGGAAAGAACGAAGAATTGCAATAAGGATGAACAGGCCGGTTATCAGCATACATCCCATCAGTATAAAATGAAATATCGTATCATAATTCATCACCAATCCGCCTCCATCTTATGTAATATCCTGACAAAATCCGAGGATTCAATTCCCTGGGAAAACGTCTTATCCAAACAGTGCACACAGAATCTGTCCCCTTCCACAGACACGCTGATGGTTCCTGGGGTAAGGGTGATGGAATTCGCCAGAAGAACTCTGGCCAGACCTGTCTTGAATGTCGCAGTAAAATAAACAATCGCCGGTTCCGGCTCATATTTTACGGAATATACCAGTTTCAGCACATTCCAGTTAGCCCAGAAGATTTCCCTGATCAGAACGATCATATAATAAAGCAGGATCCCAAGGCTTTTGGCCAGCATGATATCCTTTTTCACACTGTAGTCCATATAACGGCAGATGAACCAATAGACTGCAGTGGATATCCCAATACCAAAGAGGAAGATTTCCAGATTCAGTTTTCCATTTAATAAGATCCAAAACAATAAAAAAAGAAGATACATTTCTATTCCCTCACCATATCCTCATATAATCTGTCTTACTATCTCATAAAGGGTACAAGTCCCTATCTGATGTATTGTACCAAAAAGAAAAGGTATTATGCAACAACACTCTTGAAAAATGTGTTGGATAATACCTTTTCCTTTGATTACTTGATGTTACTTATTATCTTCTGCCTTAATCTCGTCTGACTTGTAGATGAATTTAACACTTCCCTTTTCTCCATCTGACAGCTGAGTATAAGTCTGATAGTCCCGGCCGGCTTTCCGGATGGCTTCAAAGCGGTCCTTGAGGCCCACAATGTCATCATCATAAAGATCCACAATCTTAGAGATTCCTTCCTCTTTGTATTCAGCCATTCCTTCTTTCAGGGTCTCTGTTCCTTCCAGAAGCTTGTTCATACCGGAAGTCAGGGTATTGCTTCCTTTTGCCAGCATTTCCGTACCGGATGCCAAAGTAGCTGCTCCGTCATTTAATTTTTTGTTATTGGAAGCCAGAGTTTTCACTCCCCCTGCCAATGTTTCTGCTCCGGAAGATAGATCGGAGGTTCCTTTGGCTATCTGAGCAGCACCACCGGCAACCTCTTTGGCCCCGTCTGTAAGGGCAGAGCCGTTTTTCTGAAGAGCCGCAAGCCCTGTCTTTATGGTCGGGTTGTTCTGCGTCAGAACGTTAAATCCTTGATTTAATGCCTTGATACCCTGTGCTGCCTGAGGGAATGCTGCGGTTGCTGTCTCCAGCTCAGCTAAGCTGGAATGCAAGGAATTCACTCCGCCCTTCAGGCTGGATACCCCGCCTTTCACCTGCTGCAGACTGCCGATCAGCTGATTCAGCGGGTCTGTGCTCATCGTCTCTGAGGCAGTGCTAATGCCGGAAGCAATAGCCTGCAAAGTAGCCTTCTCCACTTCCAGATTAACAGGATTCACCGTGATTTTCTCCAGTTTCTCCCCCTGTCCTGTCAGTTTCTCGGCACTAATCTCCTTCAGATCCAGATTCACATCAGAAGTCGGAATCTTGGCGATTTCATCTACATCCACCCCGGAGACCTTTTTACCCTGAAGGGCATCAATCTGCTTCTGGGTGTCTGCAATCTCTTTCTCAATCTTTTCGATCTGATCTTTGAAATGGACTTCCTCCGTCTGGGCATCTTTCAGTGCTTTTTTCGCAGACTCAAGCTGAGCTTTTGCTTCCTTCAGTCCGGATATGGTATCCTCGATGCCTGTATTACAATCTTTTGCTGCATCTTTGATCTTCTTTTCTGCATCAGTCATCTCTTTATTTCTGGATGCTACCGTCTCATTTCTCTCTTTAATGACACCGTTTATCTCATCCTGCTTGGCTGTCAGCTCCTCTTTGGCTTTATCCAGTTCGGAGGCCTGGCTGCCGATCTCTTCTGCAGCTTCCTGGATAATGGTATTGGCA
>JBGVCE010000127.1:0-4288 GCA_045226235.1 Anaerobutyricum sp. | reverse complement strand
TGGTTCCGGCTGCAACCTTCTTCTATCATCTGGTTGGCCTGGCACCCCTGCTGGCCATTAACGGAGTATGCTTTTTCATCGCAGCTCTTCTGGAGACCAGAATTACTGCTCAGGAAGAATATATCGACTTACAAAAGGCCAGCCAGAGGGCAGACCACCATCCTGTCCGTCAGGTGCTGGATGATACAAGAGAGGGATTTCGGTATCTGATCAGCGAGAAAGGACTCTTGGCCGTTGCCATCTATTTTGCCTTCTCCGCAATCTGCGGAGGTGTCTCATCAGTTATTACACTGCCTTACTTTAAGAACACCTTTCCCAACGGTGAGTACTGGTTCATGGCCGTCATGGCTTTCATCCTGATTGGGCGGGCCGTGGGGGGTATGATTCATTACAGAAAAGAAATTCCCGCCAGATACCGGTATGGAATAGCCCTGGCAGTATACATTATCATTTCACTATGCGAGGGTTTTTACCTATTCTGCCCCATTCCTGTCATGATGATTCTATGTTTCATCAATGGGCTGGGAGGGGTAACCAGTTACACCATCCGGATATCCGCCACACAAAGCTATGTGCCGGACGAGAGGAAAGGTCGGTTTAACGGCGCTTTTAACATGCTGTTCACCTTAGGAGCGCTGATCGGAGAATTCCTGGCAGGAAGCCTGACCATTTTCATTAATGAAAGAATGGTCCTTATGGGCTCCATGCTTCTATGTGCTCTGGCTGCTGTCATCTTCATAGGCGGTGGAAGGGAACATGTATCTAAAATATACAATATGACGGAAGGCAATCCTGAGCCGGAGAATAATTAATTAAACACAAAAAGGCTGACCAGATTCATCTCTCTGGTCAGCCTCTTTTAATGATTGTGATTAATCATCAATATCCATCTCGGAACTTAAGATATTCCCGTTGGCCGGATCAATATCATAGCTGTATTCTGTGGTTCCTTTATGAAACTCGATATCGAAAACTTCTTTTCCGTAATCGTCATCATAGTCCAGATGGATTTCTTTTCTTGTGGCGTCGGCGTTTGCTACGCCTGCGTCGGAAAGGGCAATATCCATAGCTTTCTCTTCTGTAATCATCTGGCTGTCAGCCTTATTATCCGCTTCAGTCGTCTGCGCCTCTGTAACTGCTGTGGCTTTTTCTGCACTTTCTGTTGCAGCAACAGCTTCTGTAGCCTGTGTAGTGTTCTCTGCAACAGTGGATTCAATCTGTGTCTGTGTCGAATCTCCTGTGGAAGCCGGTGTACTGCCACATCCTCCAAGTAAAGCTACCGAAAACATTGTAACCACCATACCTGCCATAACCACTAGTTTCTTCATATACTTTTTCCTCCTTTTATCTGGTTCTTAACGCAAAGCGTTTATCTTTTTTGTACACTATTTATTACGATAATATTCCAAGTAGAGTTATTTTTTTTGAAATTTTTTTACCGATGAAAGTCTGGTTCGAAGGCAAAGATCCGGTTCCGCAGAACAAGAGATCTGAGACCTGCCATAGTTTCTCCAACCAATGGCTGCATATCGGGGTAAGATAAGACCTCTGGTCATACCTATGAATGGATACCATATAAAAATCCAACGCCTTGATAACCCATGGCATCAGTTTGAAGGCACCGACAAACAGAAACCATGAAGAAAGATAACGAAGTGTTAACCCATGGTATCAGCCAGGAAACCTCAAAAAAAAGCGCCGCAGTGACGAACTGCGGCACTTCTTTTTCTAAATCCTATTAATCATAAGCCTAATCCCAGGCCGGGCCCAGCACATTTTCCATGAAGTAGGGCAGCTGTTTTTGCCACCATGGCCAGTCGTGGTTCACATCGTAACCCCAGAAATCCGCCCAATGGGGAACATTCAACGCAGTGAGGATACGGTCGAGATCAGCTGAGTCGATTCTCATTTTATCTTCCCATGCCCCCTGGCCACAGCAGAAGATGATGTTTCCCTGCCGATAGAGGTCAACCCAGGGATGATCCTCCGGCATATTTGCCAGGAAATGAACAGGTGAATTATTGTATACGATATCATCCATGTAATCACCAAAGAAGTATAAGGCGTCAAATACTCCGCTTAATGAGATCATGGTATCAAACATATCCGGACGTCTGAAATAGAAAACCCCTGCGTGAAGACCACCCATACTGCATCCTGTAACCATGGCCTTATCTCCAAAGGTAAGATACTCAGGAACAAGTTCGTCTACCACATAGTGGAACCATCGCTCCTGCATCTCTGCCCTGTATCTGGGGTCTGCATCGAAATTAGCCCAGGACTCCTCATCGATACTGTCAACACATACGATTCTCAGTTTGCCCGCCTCGATCCATGGCCGGACTGAATCCACCATACCGAAATCCCGAAAATCCCAGGTATGTCCGTTCTGAGGGGCGAAGGCCAGACATAGCTTTCCGGCATGACCAAATACCGCATGGCCCATATCGCGTCCTAAACTTTCACTATATCTTACTTCATATCTTTCTTCCATGATTATTCAGCTCTCTTTTCTACGAAATCCGCAAATTCCCATATTTCTTTCTCATCTGAGATCACAGCGGTGTACATCTCATTGCCCATGGCTCCGGAAAGCACATCCGGCATACGCTCGGCCATAACCATACGGTCGCCGTATTTTTCCATAATCTCTTCATGGGAGTGAACATAGTTATGGATATCCTTCTTTGAGGCATAGACGCAGAATTTATCCTCAGCAGGATCCGGCAGAAGGCGTGTATCATTTGTGACCATGTCAGCATACATCTGATATACGTCTGTGGAATGGGCAAAATCCATCATATCCGGTGTATAACCACCAGCCGGTCTCATATTAACTTCCAGGCCTACGAAATCACCGATCTCCCCAAGATTATGTCTGGCCTGTGTCAGCCGGAAGAATTCAAAATGAACGAATCTGCTCCGAACCTTAAATGCCTTTAAAGCCCGACGACCGTAATCCTGAAGCTGCTCAGGAACCGTGGCGTTGACATAGTAGGTCATCTCAAGACCCTTATTAACCATATCAGCAACGGAAGGCGGGAACCAGCAGGAAGACTCGAAGAGCGGTTCACTGTTGGAATCACATATAGCGTCATAGGAATAGATATTTCCAAAGACGAATTCTTCCATCACGTAAGGAACCTGGGGTTTATTGTTAAAGAAATACTCCAGATCCTGGTCATTTTCTAATTTCCATGTGTCTGCTGCACCGACACCGATATCGGGTTTAACGATCACTGGATAGCCCCCGATCTCAGCCAGGAAGGCCTTTGCCGCATCCATATCGGTCACCTTATGATTGCGTGCTGTGGGGATACCTGCCTCATGGTAAACCGGCTTCATGGCGGATTTACTCTTCCAGAGAGCAAGCTCCTCCGGCTGAACGCCTGTGGTGATGTTAAAATCTTTTCTCAGCTGTGCGTCCTGTTCAAGCCAGTACTCATTGTTCGATTCGAGCCAGTCAATCTTGCCATACTTAAAGGCGAAGAAAGCCACAGCCCTGTACATGCTGTCATAGTTTTCCATGCTGTCCACTTTATAATATTCAGTCAGCGCACCCTTCAGCTCATTTGCAAGGTCATCATAAGGACAGTCGCCGATTCCGAGGACATTGACACCGTTCCTCTTAAGACAGTCGCAGAAATGCCAGTAAGTGTGTGGAAAATTTGGTGATATAAATATAAAATTCATAGGGAGCTCCTTTCCTTCCCGATAATGATTACATAATTCACAGATATATTAATCCTACCACAATGAGAATGAAATATAAATTATTTTTTGACGCATATATGCAGTTTCTTTGGTATAATTAATAATTAACAGTTAAGAGGTTAGAATGAGCCAGGAGAAAAAGGAGATTATTAGAATTTCCAGAGGAGCGGACGAATGATTGTTTATGATGGCATAAAAAGTGATTTCTTACATAGCGTAGAAGAGGATACTATAGCCATAGAAATAGAACGGAATATACTGAAGAAGATGGGAAAGCATACTGCATCCAGTGAGTTTCAATCCTGGGATAATTCTATGCAGTATATGTATAAGGTTATGAACGATCCGGAAATTCCATCGGATGCGGGAGTTGCTATAGAATACAATATCCCACAGACTTCCAAAAGAGTTGACTTCATGATAACAGGCTATGATATTGACCAGAATCCCGGCATGGTTATCGTGGAATTAAAACAATGGAACAAGCTAAATAAAGTGGAGAATACAGAAGCCCTGGTGGAGACACATATCGGAGGCGGATTAAGAAAAGTAGTCCATCCATCCTACCAGGCAT
>JBGVCE010000126.1:0-6915 GCA_045226235.1 Anaerobutyricum sp. | reverse complement strand
CCGGTAAAACAGGACTTAGCAATGCGAAGATCAGAGCCCTGCTTGCCCTTGCCATACCACTTCTTATGAAATCCATGACAAACAATGCTTCTTCCCAGCAGGGAGCGAGTTCTCTTCTGGGTGCTTTATCCCAGCATACCAATCCGAATAAGAAATCCATGGCCCAGCAGATCGATGCTGCGGATGCCCAGGACGGTGCCAAGATCGTGAATCATATCTTTGGAAAAGATACGGATAAGATCATCGGTCAGCTGGCAGGCCAGACAGACCTGACCACAGACCAGGTAAGCGGCGTTTTATCCCAGATGGCTCCGGCTATGATGAGCGGTGTGAGCGAGGCAACGACACAGGCCCAGAAAGGCAAAGACCCGGCGAAAGCATTTGGTGTAGATCTGAGCGATGGCTTTGACATGAAAGACGTGATGGGCATCCTTGGGGCTGCTACCAAAGGGAAAGAAAAGACAGGAGGAGGAACGGACCTCTTAAGTATGCTGTTAAATGCAGGTAAATGATTTTATCAGGGATTGATTCCATCGGAATCAATCTCTTTTTTTCGTTACATTTTCTCCAAAAAAAGGTATAATAAAAAATGGCACAAATCAGAAGCTATTATTAAACGGAGATATTTATGAGAATCAGGAAAATACACTGGAAGATACTGGTCGGGTTCTTCGCTCTATTATATATATGTGTTTTCGGAGCTACAGCCCGGGCGGCTTTTCCCTCAGATATGGAGAAAAAACCTTTGACAGCAGTCCCTTTGGCCTCGGATATATCGGTCTATGAGGATCCGGCTATGACCCGGAAGAAAATGGAGATCAGCGGTGGAAGCATAGAATTTACCGCAAGGGATGTATCGGATGACCAGAAGGCCTTGTACGGAACCTTTGAGGTGGGCGGAGAAAAGAAGGAAGGATGGATTCCCTCCTCGGTTTTTTTCAGTGATGAGAAATTCAAGCATGTCTATGCCACTGTGAGAGCCGGTATGGATATCTACACCAACAGTACCCTTTCCGAGAGGAAGGATTCCATCAAAAAATATTCCGGCATTATAGCCCTGGGGAAAAAGAACGATGGGGTACAGGTAATCTATGAGAAGAAGAAAGGATACGGTATCGGATGGCTTTCTGCCGGGGACTATGAGAATAAACTGGTCTATGATGGCAGGGATAAACAGACCCTGGCTGACGGTGTCTATTCCTTCACATCAACAGATACACTGTCAGACCCTAGTCCATTTTCTTTACAGATCAGTTATGTATCACATAAGATGTACCGGCTTATGGACACCTCAAAAAAGATGTATCTGAAGATAGAGCGAACCGACATGGAGGACAGCTCTGCCAAAGAGGAATCCCCGGAGTGGATGGAAAAGGGTTTTATGCATATCATAAAACAGTTCATAAGCTCCTCCTACCATGAGAAGGTAAAAGAGTGGGAGGAAGAACAGGAAAAGACAGCTGCAGAGAAGGAAAAGCTGCAGGACAGGATCTCCCTGGGGGAAGTGTGTGAAGATACAGAGAATAAAGTCCGTTATTCCATCGCCTGGACAGATGATAAGGAGGAAGCAGGCCGATTCTTAATAAAAAGACGGGGAGATTATTTCTCTGTTTCCCTGGAGGATTTGAATTTATTTTGTGGCAGGGGAGTAAATGAGACGGGAAAACAGATTTTCGTTCTTTCCATGCCGGATGGCTCCGGGGAGTCAGAGGAGATTTCTCTTGCAGATCATTGTCTGTGGAAAGTACGGGCTCCTTATCCTCAGGTGAAGACAAAGAACCCCATGGTATTTACCCAGTATGATCCAAAATGGTGTGGCAAAGCCTACGGGAGTGAAGGGACCATGGGAACCGCCGGATGTGGTATTTTAGCTACAGTCAATGCAGTCTATGCTCTTACAGGACAGTACATGGATGTCATGAAGCTGGCGGATTATGCCGTTGAAACGGGGCTGCGCATCGTTGGCAGCGGGACCGACGACGGAATCTTTCAGGCTGCAGCCAGGAAATATGGTTCTACCTATGGATTTACCTATGATGGGAAGAGTGGGAGCATAGAGACCCTGAAGAAAAAGCTGCAGAAGGGTGACGTGGCTACGGTACATGTAATCGGCCATTATGTTGCCGTCACCGCTTATGATGAAAAAAAGGACAAATATCTTCTGCTGGACTCCAACTGTCTGCCAAAAAGGGAAACGACTGCTTTTGGTGACTGGATTTCTCCGGCCAGACTGATGGATGGATATCTCTACGGACAGATGTATTTTTTCTACAGGCTGTCTGAGGAATGAACAATTGATATTTCCCATGGACTTAAAAAAACGGGGATAGTATAATTATTGTATCAAGATAGAAAGAGATAATCTGCGATGTTTGATTTAAAGAATAAAACGATTAATCAATTGATATTTGACGGCCATGTGGGATTGGAGAAAGAGAGCCTGAGAGTTACCGGAGACGGAAGGTTTGCTCATACCCGGCATCCTTTTCCGGGAAAAAAGAATATCGTCAGGGACTTCAGTGAGAATCAGGTTGAGATAAATACAGGAGTATGTGATTCCCTGGAAGCAGCAATTCAGGAGATGAGATCTTACACCCTCAAGATTCAGAAAACACTTAGCCAGATGAACCCCAGAGAATACCTGTGGCCGAATTCCAACCCTCCTTATATCGAGAATGAGGAGGATATCCCTATCGCTATCTATGAGATGGACGAGATTGAGAAAAGAATCTACAGAGAATACCTTGCCGTCCGATATGGACGTTATAAAATGGCTTTTTCCGGTATCCATGTGAATTACTCCTTCTCGGAGGATTTACTCCAGGCCGGCTTTAAGGCCAGCGGCCTGATGGATTATCGCGATTATAAAGAGAGGCTGTATCTAAGGCTGGCAGAGAACATGGCCTTTTACGGATGGATCGTTACGGCAGTTACAGCCGCCAGCGCGGATATGGATGGTTCCTTCTTCCAGGAGGGCAAAAAAGGAAAGACCACATTTTTTGGAATGGGTTCTGTCCGCTGCAGTGAGCTTGGTTACTGGAACCAGTTTGTACCCAGCTTTGACTATACCAGTCTCAGCTCCTATGTGAAGAGTATTCAGAAATATGTGGATAATGGGTTTATCACATATCCGTCGGAGCTTTATTATCCGATCCGGCTGAAACCTCCTGGAACCAATAGCCTGGATTCCTTCGCACAGTGTGGGGTGGATCACATCGAACTTCGGAACGTGGATCTGAATCCTCTTACCTGTGCAGGAATGGATCTACGTGATCTTAAGTTTATCAAACTGCTCCTGATCTGGGCAGCCACCATTCCCAGGATGGCCCTGTCCGAGGCGGATCAGGTTCAGGTGGTCCAGAACTTTAAGAATGCTGCCAGATATGACCTGCATACGGTGAATATCGTCCTCCCCAACGGGGAGTACATGACGGTTTTAGATATGGGAAGAAAGGTAATTGGTCAGATGAGAGACTTCTATCTGTCCAACCTGAATGAAGGCGATTCCAGGATCCGGGAGATACTTGAGATCCTGGCTTTTGAGGAAGATAAATTCATCAATCCAAAAACAAGATATACAGCCCAACTGCACCGGGCATTTGCCGAGGATTACTTCGAGAAGAATCTGGAGATTGCAAAAGAGGTACAGGAAAATCAGATCAGGCACATGAATTAAATCATGTGCCTGATCTTTTATACTGTATTTCATTGAAATAGGGTTCCTGTGTTCCTTTTATTTCTCTTCCTTGAAGCTGATGAGAAGGTCTTCCGTGCTGATGGTATCACCGGATTTCACATAGATGATATCAACGGTACCGTCCATGGTAGACAGGACAGTGGTCTCCATCTTCATGGCTTCCAGACTTAAGAGTGGCTGGTTAACCTTAACGGTATCTCCTTCTTTCACGAAGATCTCACCAACGGTTCCAGGGATGGAAGCACCAAGATGGTACTTGTTATCCTTGTCGGCTTTCACGTGATGGTCTTCTTTAACCTCGAAGTTCTTATCCAGGATACGTACCTGACGATAGAAACCGTTCACCTCAAACTGAAGGGTACGGTAACCTTCCTCATCGACTTCTCCCTTGCGGACAAATTTGATCAGAAGTTCTTTTCCTTCTCCTACATTGATCTTGGTCTCTTCTCCTTCCCGCAGGCCGTAGAAGTATACATGGCTCTCCAGACGGGATACATCATTGTAGGCCTGGAAGTGCTCGCAGTAATCTTCGTATACCTTCGGATATAAGGCGTAGCTGATGACTTTCTGTTCCATGATGGCAGGATCTTCCATCTTTTCCTGATAGTACTTCTCTTTTAGAAGTTTTTCAATCTTAGCGAAGTCCTCTGCAGGAAGAAGGCTGCCCGGGCGAACCTTGATGGCTTTCTTGTCCTTGAGGACGATCTTCTGTAACTCCTTGGGGAATCCGCCCTCTGGCTGTCCGATCATTCCCTGGAAATAGCTTACCACGGAATCCGGGTAGGACAAGTCTTTTCCTTCTGTAAGAATATTGTCTTTGTTCAGATTATTCTTGAACATGAAGATGGCGAAGTCACCGACCACTTTGGAAGATGGGGTTACCTTTACGATGTTGCCCAGAAGTTCATTTGCTTCTTTGTAGAGTTTCTTAATCTCGCCAAAATGCTCTCCGGCACCCATGCCTTTGACCTGAGCCAGAAGGTTGGAATACTGACCGCCGGGGATTTCATATTTATAGATCTCAGCCTTAGGAGCTTTCATACCGCTTTCAAATACCTGATATACCTTACGGACATTCTCATAGTAATCATCCAGGATGTTCAGCTGATCCGGATCCAGTCCCGTATCTCTCTCCGTACCGCGAAGAGCTTCTACAACAGAGTTAAGGGATGGCTGGCTGGTCATGGAGCTCATGGAGCCGATGGCACAGTCAACGATATCCACGCCGGCTTCTGCAGCCATCAGCACGGTGGCTACACCGTTTCCGGTGGAATCGTGTGTATGAAGATGAATCGGGATGTTTACCTCCTGTTTCAGGGCAGTGACAAGCTCTTTTGCAGCATATGGTTTCAGTAATGCTGCCATGTCCTTGATGGCCAGGGTATGGATTCCGAGGGATTCCAGTTCTTTGGCCTT
Organism: Anaerobutyricum sp.; assembly: GCA_045226235.1. GTDB lineage: Bacteria > Bacillota > Clostridia > Lachnospirales > Lachnospiraceae > Anaerobutyricum. Next base: position 1,802 of record JBGVCE010000126.1, on the reverse strand, counting down.
TCTCACATAATAATCTAGTGTGTATTTCTTTTCATTCGGGCTCAGGATATCTCCGGTATAGCAGAGAGCACCCTCAACAATCTTTCCGGTCTTTAATGCTTCTTCGATAGGCATCTTCATGTTTTCTACCCAGTTAAGACTGTCAAAGATACGGAAGACATCGATACCGTTTCTTGCGGCAACCTTTATGAAGGTTTTAACTACGTTGTCCGGATAGTTACTGTATCCTACTGCGTTGGAAGCACGAAGCAGCATCTGGATCAGGGTATTAGGCATACGGTCTTTCAGGTATTCCAGCCTGGTCCATGGGGACTCTTTCAGGAACCGGTAAGCAGTATCGTAGGTGGCTCCGCCCCAGGCTTCCACGGAGAATGCATTTGCCAGGAACTGGTTTGCAGCTCTTGCAGCCCCGACGATATCCTTCGTTCTCATACGGGTTGCCATCAGGGATTGCTGAGCATCTCTCATGGTGGTATCTGTGATATATAATTTCTTTTCTTTTAAGATCTTCTGGGTGAAGTCTCTGGCACCCAGCTTTTTGAACTCATCCTTGGAACCCCAGATTTTAACACTTTCGTCAATCTCGGGAACAATACGATCCTGGAATTCGGGCTTGGGACCGGGGTTGACGTTAACCATCTTGTTGGATAAGAACTCCAGCACAGCAGTCTCACGGTCCTGACGGTTGTGGAAGGTGAAGAGTTCCGGTGTTTCCTCGATAAATGTGGTGAAGGCGCGGCCTTCCTGGAAAGTCTCGTTGGTCAGCACGTTGATCAGGAAAGGAATGTTGGTCTTCACGCCGTGAATCTGGAACTCTTTGAGCACACGGAGAGACTTGCGGATGGTATCTTCAAAGGTACGGTCATGGGTGATGGCTTTAACCAGAAGACTGTCATAATAGGGAGTAATCTGGGCACCTTCATAGGCATTTCCGCCATCCAGACGAACACCGTTTCCGTTTGCAGAACGGTAGAGATCAATCTGACCGTAATCCGGTACGAACTGGTTTGCCGGATCCTCTGTGGTGATACGGGTCTGAAGGGCATAGCCGTTGCAATGGATGTCATTCTGGGAGTAAATATGCATCCTTTTGCTGTTTAAAGCATATCCCTCGGCAATCAGGATCTGGCTTACCACGATGTCGATATCGGTTACCATCTCGGTACAGGTATGCTCTACCTGAACACGGGGGTTCATCTCGATAAAATATGGATTAAAATCTGCATCTACCAGGAACTCGAGAGTACCGGCGTTGCGGTATCCCACGTAGCTGGCAAGACGTTTTGAGGAGTCGAACATCTTCTCCCTTACACTCTGAGGGATGGAGAAGGCCGGGGCATATTCCACCACTTTCTGGTGACGGCGCTGTACGGAACAGTCTCTGTCGTAGAGATGTACGATATTGCCATAGTTATCTCCCAGGATCTGCACTTCGATATGCTTGGGGCTGCGGAGATATTTCTCAACGAAGATGATGGCCTTACCAAAAGCTTTCCGGGATTCCTTGGCTGCCTCGTTAAACTCTTTCTCCATCTCTTCTTCGGAGTTAACGATTCTCATACCACGGCCGCCACCGCCGTTACTGGCCTTAAGCATAACCGGATAGCCGATCTCTTTGGCAATCTTGTTGGCTTCTTCTGCAGTATCAACGGGCTTCTCCACGCCGGGGATGATGGGGACATCCGCATCGATGGCAACTTTCTTGGCGGAGATCTTGTCTCCCATACGTTCCATCAGTTCGGCGCTTGGTCCGATAAAAGTAATACCTGCTGCCTCACAGGCCCTTACGAAGTCGGGGTTCT
>JBGVCE010000125.1:0-5595 GCA_045226235.1 Anaerobutyricum sp. | reverse complement strand
TGCAGATACAATCCGCTGCAAGAAGGATCATCATTACCAAAGCGATTTTTTTCACAAGGGATGAGTCCAGTGCGTCACATATCCTTTCGAAGACAGGCTGCACAAGGTAGAGGAAGACTACCCCTCCCAGACCGAAACGAAGGGATGGGGACAGGGCAATCCTGCCCTGAAAATTAATTTTATAATCAACATAGGTCTGCCACGGCCAGCCTCCTATCAGATACTCCAGGATGTAGGAAGTGAATAATTCCAGTGTAGTGGCAATTATCATACATGACAAAAAGATGAACGGTATGTATAGGATTTTCTTTTTAGCATCCATTTTTTTCAGCATGGGATAGAGCAGAATCAGAAAAAACAGTGCTCCAAACCCGTAGACAGGGCAATAGGGCCCAAAAAGTACCCCACGGTTAGTAAATCCCCAGCGGTAAACTACTACTTCGAGAAATACCTCATAGCACCATCCGACAATGGAATATAACATAAAATAGATGAAGTGCCTGCAGAGCGTATCCCAGATCTTCCCTTCTTTCATATAAGTCAATCCTCCGTATCCTTAAGGTATTTCTCAAGACAGACTAACCTTACGCCTTCTATTCCATTAAAAACACAATTCACGATACCAATCTCTTCATAGCCCAGACCGGCATACATCTTTCTGGCTCTGATATTAATAAAATTGGTATCCAGGCGAAGATAACAGCAATTATGCTCTCTTGCATACTCCTCATAGCAGGCCACGAAAGCCTTTCCGTATCCTTTTGCTTTCCGGGAGGGATCTACGGTTAATGTATGTAAGACCATAACCTCATCCTCCGGAGCTTCATGTTTCCATGCCGCCAGCCTGTATTCAGGAACCTGAACCTGGTTGATAATGGCAGACGCCAGAATAACCTCATCCGCTTCCATTACAAACAGGTCCTTCCTCATTAAGGAGTCTTCTGCCGTTTTTCTTGTGGGATAAATGGCTCTATCCCAGCCTATGGTTACGATCCCCGCTTCCTCCTCATCATGTAAGCGGTCATAGATCGATACAATCTGATCCAAGTCTTCCGGGGTTGCTCTTCGGATCTTCATCTTCTTTTCCCCCTGCTTCACACTCTAATAATTTATTTTAACATATTTTGGGAAAATTTGAATCTATAAGATGATTATATTTCAAATATAATTTCAGGTATTCTTCTATTCAGCAAATAATGGTATAATGCTATTTGTATCAAAAGAAAAAAACAGGAGGAAATCTTATGATTATCAAGAATGCCATCATACATGACGCTATTCATAAAGAGCCCTACCAGGGAGATATCCTGATCAGGGACGGAAAGCTTATCTCTGTAGGGGAAGCGGTGGACACAGAGGATGAAGTCTTTGATGCAGCCGGCCTTCATGCCTATCCGGGCTTTGTGGATGCCCACAGTCATATCGGCCTGGACAACTGGGGCGGCCCCACCGGAGGAGCCTATGATTTTAACGAATTAAATGACATCTGCTGTCCTCAGCTTCGCGGACTGGACAGTTACTATGCCCAGGATGCCGCCATCCCGGAAGCCTTAAAAGGCGGCGTGACTACCGTGGCTACCGGTCCCGGATCGGCAAATGTATTAGGAGGAACTTTCTTTGCAGTAAAACTCTATGGCAACTCTGTGGATAAGGCCATGATTAAACCTGCCATAGCCATGAAATGTGCCTTCGGAGAGAACCCGAAAAGATGTTATACAGACAAAAAGGATTCTGCACGTATGACTACCGCGGCTATCCTTAGACAGACCTTGTTTGAAGCAAGGGATTACATGCTGCGCAAGGAAGCCGCCGGGGATGACATCACCAAACAGCCCAGATTCGATATGAAGATGGAAGCCCTGATCCCGGTGCTGAAGAAGGAAATCCCATTAAAAGCCCATGCCCACCGCAGCGATGACATTATGACAGCCATCCGTATCGCCAAGGAGTTCGACCTTAAACTGACCATAGAACATTGCACGGAAGGCCACCTGATCGTGGAGGAACTGAAGGAGGCAAATGTACCGGTAGCCGTTGGTCCCACCCTCATGCACGCCCCCAAACCGGAACTGGTCCATAAGTCCTGGACCACACCCGGTATTCTGGCTAAAGCAGGAATTCAGGTATCCATCATAACAGACACTCCTGCCACACCTCAGGAATATCTCCCCTTATGTGCAGGCCAGGCAGTGAAGGCCGGCATGGATCCCTTCCAGGCTCTTCAGGCCATCACCATCAATCCGGCACGCCACATCGGTATAGAAGACCGGGTCGGCAGCCTGGAAGCCGGGAAAGATGCGGATATCGTCCTGACGGACGGTGATCCTATGGTTAGCGACACTACAGTAAAATATGTATTCGTAGACGGAAAACTCCTGGTGGAAAATGTATAAGCAAATCAATTAGCACTCAAAATTTCCCGCTGCGGTACTTGTTATCGCAGCGGGAATTCTTATGCTATCTTATTTTTTTCGTTCTTTTTGACAGGATAAAGGAGCTTGTGACCTTGCCCTGTTTGTTTCTGACACTTCTCACTTTATAATAATAACGTTTGCCCTTCCTGGCCTTCTTATCCACATATTTTGTCTTTGTGGTGACCGCAATTCTTTTATAGCCGGAATTCTTTTTCGTTGATCTGAATATCTCATATCCGGTAGCACCCTTTGCTTTACTATAGGACACCGTCACTCTGCGTCTTCCGGGTTTAACCGTAACTTTTTTTGGTTTAGGCAGCTTCTTAAGAGTAAACCAGATAAAGGATGTCTCTGAATCCTTGGTCTTGACATACGAGTAATCAATCTCCTCATCGGGATTATATTTGTATGGGTGATCATAGAGATCTGCCATCAGATAGTATTCTCCCGTAGAAAGAGACCGTGTATTAAATTTCACGGTATGGGTTACAGGTTTAAAACCTATCCTGTCAAAGTAGTTAAAGTAGTATTCTTTTTCCGCGTGAATATTTGACAGATGGATTACCGGATAATAAAAATCTGTGGGAGCCAGGTCCTCTGATACGAGTGTTGGCTTGAAGGTTACGGTAGTTGTGATGGTCTCCCCTTTATAAAATGTCAGGGTGGCACTGGGTGTCGGTTTTTCAATCTTGACGGCAGGATTATCCTCATAGTACCAGTCATCCGCCTGACAGGTTACATTTGCTGACATCATAAACAAGACAGATAACCCCAGAATGCATGCTCTTAGTATCTTCTTCATCGTAGTCCTCCTTCCTTATCTGATTTCTTAAACCAATCTACGCTTTCCTGGCAAAAATCATATCGATAAAGGTCTTTATCTCCTGATCCCAGAATCCCCATTCATGTATGGCATCTTTCTCCTCGTGGCTGGTCACATCCCATCTGCCATTGTTTAAGGTCCGGACAAAGTCCTTATGCTGATCGTAGAGGAAATCTCCAGTACCACAACTAACATACAGCCAGGGCTTATGATCCAGTCCGGCATTTTTCTTCATCAGATGATACAGGTCCACTTCGGTCCCCTTTAACCGGTCCGCATCCCCGAATAGCTGTTTCCCTAATCCGTCCTCGTCATGTCGAATCAATGTGTCCAGGATATCCACAGCACCGCTGAAACTTGCTGCTCCCGCATACCTCTCCGGATAGGTTAATGCAAGACGCATGGCACCATACCCACCCATGCTGAGTCCTGCCACATAAGTGTCCTCCGGTTTCTGACTAAGTCTAAAAAAACGATGCATGGTCCTGGGGAGCTCTTCGCTCACATAATCCCAGTACCTTTCCCCATGGGTCTCATTACAGTAGAAACTATGGTTAACCGCAGGCATGATGACTGCCAGATTATAGGAGGCGGCATATCTTTCCACGGAGGTCCTCCTCATCCAGATGGTGTGATCATCACTATATCCATGCAGAAGGTATAATACTTTGGGGAGCTCCAGGCCACCAGAGGCCTGGATCCCGATTCCCTGATTCGCCTCCGGCAGAATCACATTCACGGTGGATGCAACATTTAAAACATCAGAAAAAAACTGTACCTGCAGAAAAGCCATCTGCTCTCCCTCCTTTACTGAATATCAGCCACAAAATCCTCGATCAGGCTGTTAATTTCCTCCGGCTTATCCGTGTTGGAATTATGACCCGCGCCTTTGATCCATCGGATGGGTATCCCGGATCTCCTATGCCAGGCTTTGCTGTATCGGATGCAGGAACCTGCGTGGTCTTTTTCCCCGCAGATCAACAGCGCCGGACATGGGATTTCATAGGGCAGATCTGCTTCTATAGCCTCCGCCAGGATCCGGAAACCATGCCCTGAAAGCCTGGCATACCTCTCCTGGTCCCCATCATAGGTCATCATCATGGCATGCATAAGTTTTCTCCCGTAGCTTGAAGTCGCCACACCATTGGTCCCGGTTTTTAACAAAGATTTCCATGGATAGTGGCGGTATACCGGCTCCATTCTCTTCAGAAGCAACAGCTCCAATCCGGTGATATACTTCCTCTGTAAAGGGGCGGAATCGATGGATATAAATCCCTTCAGATCATCGGGATATAATTGGGCATACATCTGACCTACGTAACCGCCCATGGACTGGCCGATAATCACCGGATGATGGAATCCTTCCACATCCAGGATCTCCTTTAGCCATCTTGCCTTATCTTCCAGAGTAAATGTCATCTCAAATGGATAGGATGCAGCATGCCCTGGCGCATCCCACACGAAGAGAGGACGTTTTCCCAGAAAGTAGCTGATCTGTTTGGTAAAAAGTCTGTGGTCTGCGGTAAGTCCCGGAAGAAAGACCAGCTCTGGTCCGGAACCGGCTTTACTGGTCCAGTAATGGATTGTGCCACAGTCTGTCCGGTGTGTTTTTCCTTTCATTTTCATCCTGTTCCCCCTGTCCCTTTGATATCTTTATCATACCATTATTTCTATGAAAATCGTAGTTTATATTCAGTTTTTTGTAGCCATCACTTTGTTGTTTTTCAGACTATGCTATGGTAAAATTTTCTTGAATAATAATCTCTATTTTTTGCGAGGTAAAGCCTATGAAACATACCCTTATCATCGGGATTGCGGGTGGCTCTGCATCAGGTAAATCCACATTTACCCAACAATTGAAAAAACGGTTTGGAAAGGATGTGGTCATCCTTCATCACGATAACTATTACCGTGACCAGACAGAGATGGATTCCGAGGAAAGGAAAAAGATCAACTATGATCATCCGGACTCCCTGGATACTGACCTCCTCCTCTCCCATCTTGCCGATCTTCGGGAAGGAAAGGCAATCTCCTGCCCGGTATATGATTTTACACTCAATAACCGGTCCGGGCAGACTCTTAGGATTGAGCCTGCAGCTATTATAATCCTGGAAGGAATCCTGGTTCTGTCGGATCCTGCCTTGCGGGAGATGATGGATCTGAAAATATATGTGGATGCAGATGCGGATGACAGATTAGCCCGCAGAATCCTGAGGGATGTTAAGAAAAGAAAGCGTGACCTGGAAGGAATCATCCGCCAGTATCAAAACACGGTGAAACCTATGCACAGCCTCTATGTGGAACCGGCTAAGCAGGAAGCGGATATCGTGCTCAACGGTGGAACCAATGAGGCAGCTT
>JBGVCE010000124.1:0-4946 GCA_045226235.1 Anaerobutyricum sp. | reverse complement strand
TCTGCCAGCTCCCAGGCTGCTCCTGTGGTGTAGCCTTCGATTGCATGGGTAAGAGCATCCATACCTGTGGAAGCGGTCAGGCCCTTAGGCATAGAGGACATCATATCCGGATCTACTACTGCGATATCAGGAATGTCGTTAGGGTCTACACATACGAATTTACGTTTTTTCTCAACGTCTGTGATAACATAGTTGATGGTGGACTCAGCACCGGTTCCGCCTGTGGTAGGAACTGCGATGGTGAATACGGTACGTTTGCTTGTGGGTGAAAGACCTTCCAGAGATCTTACATCGTAGAAATCAGGATTGTTTACGATGATACCGATACCTTTTCCGGTATCCATGGAGGATCCGCCACCGATGGTGATCATCATGTCAGCGCCGGATGCCTTGAATGCATCAACACCATGCTGTACATTCTCAATTGTTGGATTCGGCTTAATGTCAGTGTAAACTTCAAAGTCGATACCATTCTCAGCCAGCAGGTCTGTAACTTTAGCTGTTACGCCAAATTTTACAAGATCAGGATCGGAAGCAACGAAAGCTTTTTTGAATCCTCTCTCCTTGATCAGTCCGGGAATCTCCTGGATAGCGCCATGTCCGTGGTAGGAAATACCATTTAATACGAAACGATTCACTGCCATAATAATCAATCTCCTTTACAAATAGTATGCAGTTGTTTTCAGTTACTATGCTGTATATATGATACAGTTTTTTTTGCCCTTTAAAAAGATATTTTTTTCTCATAAACAGGATGTTTTTTGTCTTCTATAGATAACTTATGGTGATAGTTCATAAAATAAACTGAATATTCTTGCCTTCTGTTTTGCATATCTTATAGTTTTATCTTCTTTGTCTTTTTTAATTGACAATTAATGACATGCCTTCCCTTTTTCTCAAGAACCTGTGGCATTATTTCAGTTCCTTTGATATAATAATTTTAACCAATAATGCACAAAAACCTATTGATGCATCTCGCAGAAGAGAGAAAAGGAGGTATCTATGAAAAAGCATTCCCGTTACCTGTTGACCCTGGCAGTCGCTTTTATTCTCGCTCTGGCTATAAGAGTACCCGCCAAGGCATCTGTTACTCTTAGTAATTTCAAGCAGTCCACCTGTACTACAAATTCCGTAACCCTGACCTGGAATTTGGTTGCCAGTGAGGCCGTTACATCCTGCATCGTAAGGACATCGGACGATCTCTATTCATGGAGTGTAAATGCTTACGACTGTACTGCCAAACTGACTGTACCTGCCAACTATGCAGGCTATGTTCGTATTTATGCTTACTATGGTTCAGGATCATCATATGCCTACGGTTATACTTTCTGTAATGCGGTACCCACAGCTCCCAAGAAGAGCCAATTCGGTATAGCAGGATTATTATCTTCTTCCAACAAAGTGTATATAGCATCTGCAAGAAATAATACCACCTACCACAAGACACAGGTTCAACTTTACAAAGGAAACAAACTGGTTAAGACCACCAATTTCTATTCTTCTTCCGACTGGATTCCTGTGACAAGGGGAGCAGGTTACCAGTACCGGGCCCGTTTCTACTGTGTTAATAATGACAACGGCAAGACTTATTGTTCCAATTGGAGCCCATGGCGTGGTTTTATCTTATGTAAGGACGTAAAGATCAAAGTCAAAAGCAATACAAAAGGCTATAAACTGGTTATGAAGAAAGCCACCGGCGTGACAAAATATGTTGTTTCATCTTCCACGTCCAGTGATTCCGGTTTTAAAAAGGCAAAAACTTTCAATGCCAAAAAGAAAAAATCTTATACTATCAGTGTAACCAAGAAGTACAAGAAGAAGAAAACCAACTATATTCATATTCAGCCATATCTTAAACTGTCACATTTTAAGGGTACCAGCGATATCATTATCAATGGAAGTACATATATCTACAAATAAAATAGTCCTGAGTATGTAATTCAGTTCATTAAAAAAAGCCACGTAAGTGGCTTTTTTTAATCCTCTCTTTTGGCCCCCCAGAAGAACAAGGCCACCGTTCCCGGGCCGGTATGGCTCCCGATGGTGGTGCCGATATCAAAGATCTCCACCCGTCCCTTCATGCCAGGAAGTTCCGCCTCAAGCAGGTCGGCAACCTTCCTGGCATCTTCATAACATGCCGAGTTGGACATATAGATCTTCTCCGAATAATTTTTTCCGTCCTTTATCAGCTCCAGACATTTATTGGCCATAGTCTGGATTACTTTCTTTTTGGTACGTACCTTCTGTCTAACGATCAATTTCCCATTCAAATCTACATTCATAAGTGGGCAGATATTTAAAACCTTTCCTACAAAGCCGGCTGTCGGTGTGATTCGCCCGCCACGGATGAAGAAGGTAAGGTCACCGGAGAAAAACCAATGGTTCAGTTCCAGCTTATGGTCTTCGGCCCATTGGGCCACTTCCTCCATGCTTTTTCCCTGATCACGCAGATCTGCCAGTTTATCCATCAACAGCCCATATCCGGCAGAGGCAGCCAGGGAGTCCAGGACGATAATCTTACGCTCCGGATAGCGCTCTTTTAAGTCCTCCTTTGCGATCCTGCAGGAGTTGATGGTTCCGGATATCCCTGAACTCAGGGTAAGGTGGAGGACATCTTTACCCTCTTTTAAAAATGACTCAAAATACTCGATATATTCTTCTGCATTGACCTGTGAAGTCCTGGTCATCTCTCCGTCAGCCATTCTCTGATAAAACTCCTGCATGGAGATGGTCTGCCCCAGATCATCCACGTATTCCTTATCTCCCAGGAAATAATGGAAGCTTATCATATGAATATCCCGTTTCTCAATGTACTGCTTTGATAAGTCTATGGTCGAACAGCAGCTTAATACATAGTCACCCATTATATGAGAACCTCCTTTATTGCTTTAACTGCTTATAAAAGTCTATCAATATTAACAGACAAAAAGCTAAATATTTCTTACTCAGTATATCATACCATATATTGTGGTTTTTCTCTCAATATTTCATGATATTTTTAACTTTTTTATTGATAAAAAATAACACAGCAGCATAAGCTGCTGTGCCAGATCAAGCATACACTATTTATTTTTGCGTGCTACTTCTTCCAGGTTTAGGGTCTCAATGTAAAATCCCAGTTTGTCATAAGAGTCGAAATAGGCAAATTTCACTCCGCCACCCCTCACGGAATCTCCGGACTGGTAAACAGGGATTCCTTTCTCGGCCATATAAGCGATAGCATCATCATGACTGGAAACATTAAATCTTATATGATGAAGACCACGGCCTACCTTTTTGGTATAATCCATCCAGGCGCTGTCTCCTTCCACTGGGCTCAGGTACTCCAGCTGAATACCGAACTTGTTGAAGAATTGCATATGTACTGCCGGACCTACTTCCAGCTTTTCTCCACGGTAAGTGGAATTGGGGTGTCTGGACACGCCTCCATCCTGGGCTCCTTCATCCGGGATATCAAATATCTCTTTTAGGTTCCTGCCCAACTCAATACTGTCTTCTTCCGGAATTACACAACCTACCTGATCGATTTCCACAAAGATTTCATCAAAGGTTTTACTCATTTACATTCCCTCCCTATCTTACTATTCAAACTCAGCCAGATTAATGGTCTCAATCATAAACCCAAGTTTATCTATGGAATCATAGAAAGCAAATTTTACACCGCCACCTCTGACAGAATCACCGGAATGTATCATCCTGATGCCTCTTTCAGCCAGGTAAGCCACTGCATCTTCATGACTTCTTACGTTGAAACGGATATGATGGATTCCCTTGCCATATTTATTCAGGTAATCATTCCAGGAACTGTTGCCATCAATGGGGCTCTGACACTCAAAGGGAGGATTCATCCCGGTAAATGCGATGGTATGAACTCCCGGACCCGGAACTTCCGGCTCACCGTAATATGTGCTGTTAGGATGGTGAACTACCGGCGAATCGGATATCTGGTCATCCGTCAGGCCGAAAAAGCTTTTATAATTCTCTGCGAAGGCCTGGCTCTCCTCTTCCGGCGCGATTACTCCGATGAGATCAATCCCAACAAAGATATCGGAATATTTTTTACTCATCCTTTCCGGCCTCCTTTGTCTCTTCCTGAGTCTCATTCTCTGCTTTTTTACTATTGCCCTTTAATTGTTTTGAAAGAGCGTCAAGATAGTCTTCCATCATCTGGAAGTCCTCGAGAAACTGCTTCTGCTCTAATTCCCACTGTTTATATTCACGGATGGCCTTCTCAGCCTTTTTTCTCTTCTGTTTTTCCTCTTTCTTAGACATGATCTTCTCCTCCCTTTTTATGTATATTCTTTCTCAATCAGCTCCATAAATAATTCCACTGCATGAGTCCGGAACCGATTGGTATTATATACCATATAGACCTTGCGGAAATCATCCGGGACATCTGATACAGGTACGATCTTTATATTTTTGAAGTTCTCCAGATATGGCACATTTGAGATCAGCCCTATCACATTTTGATTATCTTCGGAATCCTCTCCATCCTGAGACAGGATACCTGCGATCAACAACTCATTGGGGAAATCAAAAGAAATCCTTTTCCAATCGATATCTATATCCTGATTGGCAAGTAGCTCTCTAAACTGACTTCCGATCAATGTTGTTATGGAGTAAGAATAGATAGGGTATTGCAAGATTTCCTCAAAGGTAACGCTCTCTTTCTCTGCCAAAGGATTACGGGCATTCATAATCGCCACCACTCTCTGCCTTAAAACAGGGATGGCTGTCAGGTCAGATTGATTCACATCATAAGAACAGAAACCAATGTCATACAGGTTATCCTTAATGTTACTAATGATCTGTTCCGTGTGTCCTTCGTATACTTTTATGTCAATATTCTCACATTTTTTTCGAAATTTACCGATTACTTCTGGAAGAAATGTGGTTTGTATTGTCGGGATAGCTCCTATCTCAATCTTGCCGGTGAGGTTGCC
>JBGVCE010000123.1:0-10438 GCA_045226235.1 Anaerobutyricum sp. | reverse complement strand
TAGTTATCCATATCAAGGCGTACGTCACAGGGAGAGAGGTAGACTTCACAAGGCATATCATGCCTGTCTGCGCACTTCCGGAAAAGGATGTAAAGGTCCCCCAGAATCTTCTGGTGGATTAAGGCGGGAGCCCCCATATCGTAGAAAACACCATCAATCAGTTCTACCCGCTGGTCATCGGGCAGGGCATAATAATCATCGATGGTATAACGACGGTCCTTGGGATTATTGGTGTAAACGGGGGCAGAGTCTGCAACAAATGAGTTTTCTAATACCCGTGTTATAGCTTCAATAGTTGATTTCCTGGGGGCCTTTGTTACTCCACCGAAGATCTTCTGGATCGTGCTTAATGGAACACCTGATTCTTCAGCCAACATCTCATTGGTCAGCCCCAGTTCGATCTTTTTTCTCTTCATTTCTTCAATTGTCATAATGATTCCCCCTATCAAATATGTTTAGTTCATTTTCCTTTTTAGTCATTTCTCTATATTCATATATACTTTGTATTTATATTATATACTAATTATGATATAAATCAACCATTAAAACACCTAAAAATATCCATAAATATACCGAAAGAATTATTTATGGATATTATTGTATATTAATAATACATAATAGAATACTATGGCCAGTAATGATAAAAACTCTTTAACCTTCACTTTGATTCATGGTATGATGTATATAAATCAATTTTCAATTAATTCAGACGTTGGGACAGGAGGAATATCATGGATCGGATAAAACGAATTGAGAAGATGGAACATTGCCTGGATGTGTCCAGGCAGGCCATAGACAGCCTGGAGGAGGCATTTACCGCCTATGAATCTGTTCAGACAGAATACAGAGAACTATGTGATTACTATGAAAGCGGCACATGGATGGAAGACTATGAAGCGGATGAAGCGGGGGAAATCCCTTCGGAATTAAAGAGAGGCGTCCTGTCCGAGGATGCGGTATATAGTCTGATCACAGACAATCATGAACTTATCGTCCGGATGATGAAAGTAATCACCAAGGAACTGGAAAATCAGATGGGAGTGGGAGATTAATGAAAAAGAAGATGATCTTTGTTTTATGTATCGCTGCTTTGTCTATATGCAATCTTTCCTTAATCGCATTTGCCGCGGAGGAAACCAAAACAGAAACCGTTGAAGAAAAGATTAGTACAAGCCTTAAGGTGCCGAAATTCACTACAGTTTCCCGAAAGGGAAAGGGAAAGACCACAGTAAGCTGGACCAAGGTAACAAAAGCAGCCGGATATGAGATTCAGTACTCCACCAAGAAGGACTTCTCCGGTGCCAAGAGCCTGTATGCCAGAAGTGGGGCCACCACAAGCAAGAGAATCTCAGGGCTTTCCACCAAAAAGGATACCTATCTGCGTATGAGAGCATATAAGAAGGTGGAGGGAGAGAAATACTATACAAAATGGAGTGCCAATGCCAAGCTGATCGTCTGGAAGACGTCATGGAAATATGCGGGATACTCCAAGATTCACTCAGACCCTGTTACCCTATATTACTCTTACGTATCCAAGAAGAAACTTAAGAAGAAGACCATAGCGGTTAATGCAGGCCATGGATGCAAAGGTGGCGGATCCAAGAAGACCTTATGCCATCCCAATGGCACTCCTAAGGTGACAGGAGGAAGCACGGCGGCAGGTTCCAAATATGCCACTGCCATCAACAGCGGCACCTCCCTCCACGGATGCAGCGAGGCTTCCGCTAATCTTAGGGTGGCTAAGAAGCTAAAAGAGAGACTTTTGGCCAAAGGATATAATGTCCTGATGATCCGGCAGGATTCCAATACCCAGCTTGATAATATCGCCAGAACCGTCATGGCCAACAAGAATGCCAACTGTCATGTAGCGATTCATTTTGATTCTACCAGCAGCAACAAAGGGGCTTTTGCCATCAGTGTGCCAAATGTGAGGTCCTACCGTAATATGCAGCCGGTAAAATCTCACTGGAGGCAGCATAATAAGCTGGGGTCTGATCTGATCAAGGGACTTAGATCCGCCGGAGTGAAAATCTTCGGTTCGGGATCCATGGCCATTGACCTGACCCAGACTTCTTATTCTACCGTACCTTCTGTTGATATTGAAGTGGGAGATCAGGCGACGTCAACATCTGACAGAAACCTCGGTAAGATAGCAAATGGATTGGCAAAAGGAATCGACAGGTATTACTGAAAGAATATTACAGAATCATTATACCTCCTGAATACTTTTTCGTAATAATAAGTGAAGGCAGAGATTGCCGAAGAAAAACAAATTAAGCGAGAAAGTATGAAAAAATAAGGAGGTAGAAACAATGAATAGTATTTTATTTGGAGCAGTATTAGAGGTCCTGGTAATGGCCGTAGTACTTACGATTATAGGGAACTGGATGATGTTTAAAAAAGCAGGTAAGCCGGGATGGCATAGCCTCATTCCATTCCTGAATACATATGACGAGTTTTCTCTGTGTTGGAAGGGAACATACGGAATCATCTATCTGGCTGGTGTCATTGGAGTAAATGTGATTACACACTTCGTTAATCCAACAGGCACGATCCTCGCCTTCATCATTCCTGTAACAGTATTTATCTTATTTGTCGTACATGTAAAACAGTGCTTCCGGTTAGCAAAAGCATTTGGCAGGGGAACCCTGTACGGATTATTCCTTGTATTCTTCAATGGCCTGGCTAAGATTATTCTTGGTTTGGGCGATGCACAGTACGCAGAAAGACCATGTATGGCATAAAAAGCAAACCCCGTGTCACGGATGTGAGAAACTTCGTAACACGGGGTTTTTCTTTGCTGTTCAGCAAGTAACTAATTTACATGCGGGCAATCAGGCTGTTTCCATGATCTTTCAGCCATTTTCTCCGAACCTTGTAATCCGGCAGAATCCGTTCCACTTCCGACCAAAACCGGGGAGAATGATTCATTTCCTTCCGATGGCATAACTCATGGACCACCACATAGTCCATCACTTCCGGGGGAGTCAGCATCAGCAGACAGTTAAAATTAAGATTGCCTTTGGCAGAGCAGCTGCCCCACCGGGTCTTCTGATTGCGGATGGTGATGCGGCCATAGGTTACACCCACCAAAGGAGCATAATGGGCAACTCTTTGGGGTATAGTCTGCAGGGCCTGATCTGCCAGTTTCTGAATCTCCTCATAAGATAGCCTGGGAAGCTGGTCCCGGGTTTCCTTTATCTGAAGCATTTTCTCCAGATGATCATGGATCCACTCTTCCTTCTCCCGGATGAATTCACGGATGACGGAATCCGGCATGCGATATGGGGCTCTTACTATTACCTGGGCATCCGGTGTAATCTGGATGGCCAGGGTTTTTCGATTGCTGCGTTTGATGATTATATCGTATTTATCCTTCATTCTATCCTCACAATGATATCGGAATAATCTGATTAGCTAACAGACCTATTTTATCTTGACAGAGAATCATTTTCAAGAGAATGAATTTCTTTTTTCAAATTGACACGGGGAAATTATGAGATAAAATAGTTATATGAATCAGAGATATACATTTACCGACCAACAATTGAAAACATGGATCGAGGACCAATCCCAGGCTGAAGCCCTGGCAGTAAGGGCAGATGAGATCCGCAAGTCTGTATACGGGACAGACGTCTATCTTAGGGGACTGATTGAATTCACCAATTATTGCAAAAATAACTGCTACTATTGCGGGATAAGATGCGGTAATTCCAAGGCTGACCGTTACCGCTTAAGCCAGGATGAAATCATGGTTTGCTGTAAAGAAGGATACCGTCTCGGATATCGAACCATCGTCCTTCAGGGAGGGGAGGATCCTTATTATAAGGATGAAGATATCTGCAGGATCGTATCCGGGATCAAGAAGGACTACCCGGATTGTGCAGTGACCCTCTCCATCGGGGAGAAATCCAGAGCCAGCTACCAGGCTTACTTTGATGCAGGAGCTGACCGCTACCTTCTTAGGGAGGAGACTTCCAATGAAGCCCATTACCGTAAACTCCATCCGGAAGGGATGAGTATGACCCACCGGCAGGAGTGTCTCTTTGCTCTAAAAGAGATCGGCTTTCAGGTGGGTGCCGGCTTTATGGTAGATTCCCCTTATCAGACCACAGAAGATATCATAGCCGACCTGCGCTTTCTGGAGAAACTCCAGCCCGATATGATCGGTATCGGCCCCTATGTCACCCACTCAGACACCCCATTTGCAGCATATCCCAGCGGTTCCGTGGATAAGACCCTGCGCCTGATTTCTATCCTGAGGATTATGTTCCCCTATGTATTGCTGCCGGCTACCACAGCCCTGGGAACCATGGATCCCATCGGAAGAGAGAAAGGCCTGAAAGCGGGGGCTAATGTCATCATGCCCAACCTGTCCCCCACAGATGTACGGGAGAAATATGCCCTTTATGACAATAAGATCTGCACCGGAGAGGAATCAGCACAATGTAGAGACTGCCTGGAATTAAGGGTGAAAAATGCCGGATATCAGATTGTCACAAGCCGTGGGGATGTGAAAAGAGTATATTGATTTCTTGCCATAGATATAATAGAATGGTATGGAGTAACGCAACATAAAGGAGAGAAAACACATGTTAGATATTAAATTCGTCAGAGAAAATCCGGATATCGTCAAACAGAATATCCGTAATAAATTTCAGGATGCCAAGCTTCCTCTGGTAGATGAGGTAATCGAGTTGGATAGCCAGAGAAGAGCCACTCAGCTGGAAGCAGATGAGATCCGTGCCAACCGTAAGAAGATTTCCAAACAGATCGGCCAGCTCATGGGTCAGGGCAAGAAGGAAGAAGCCGAAGCAGTGAAGGCAGAGGTTGCCAAGAACGCCGAAAGACTGGAAGAACTGTCCAAGCTTCAGACTGAGCTGGAGGAGAAGGTCACAAAGATCATGATGACCATTCCTAACATCATCGATCCCAGTGTTCCTATCGGTAAAGATGATTCCGAGAACGTGGAAGTACAGCGTTACGGAGAACCTGTGGTTCCTGATTTTGAGATTCCTTACCACACAGAAATCATGGAAAAACTGAATGGAATCGATCTAGACAGTGCAAGGAAAGTTGCCGGAAATGGTTTTTACTATCTGATGGGTGATATCGCAAGATTACACTCCGCTGTAATCTCATACGCCAGAGATTTCATGATCGACCGTGGATTCAAGTACTGTATACCTCCTTTTATGATCCGTTCCAATGTGGTGACCGGTGTAATGAGCTTCGCCGAGATGGATGCCATGATGTACAAGATCGAAGGGGAAGACCTTTACCTGATCGGAACCAGCGAACATTCCATGATTGGTAAATTTATCGATACGATTAATAAGGCAGAAGATCTTCCTTATACGCTGACCTCTTATTCCCCTTGTTTCCGTAAGGAGAAGGGAGCTCACGGCATCGAGGAACGTGGTGTATACCGTATCCACCAGTTCGAGAAACAGGAAATGATCGTGGTCTGTGATCCGGAAGAAAGCCCCATGTGGTATGATAAACTGTGGCAGAACACCGTAGACCTCTTCCGTTCTATGGATATTCCGGTTCGTACTCTGGAGTGCTGCTCCGGCGACCTGGCAGATCTTAAGGTGAAATCCGTGGATGTGGAGGCCTGGTCTCCGCGTCAGAAGAAGTACTTCGAGGTTGGAAGCTGCTCCAATCTGGGAGATGCTCAGGCCAGGAGACTGAAGATTCGCGTGGTTGGAGAGAAGGGCAAATATTTCGCCCACACCCTTAACAATACGGTGGTAGCTCCTCCGCGTATGCTGATTGCCTTCCTGGAAAATAATCTGAATGAAGACGGTTCCGTGAACATTCCGGAAGTACTTCGTCCATACATGGGCGGAAAATCCGTGATCAAACCGGAATAAAAGTAAAGCGGGAATAAAAAAGTATAAAAACAGGGCTGTAGGTTCCTGAACATCATTCATATATGATGACCGGGAACCTGCAGCCCCTTTTTAATGTTAATTAATTCTATTTATATCTTCGGTTTCTGTTGTTGCTTGAA
Source organism: Anaerobutyricum sp. (assembly GCA_045226235.1). Lineage (GTDB taxonomy): Bacteria > Bacillota > Clostridia > Lachnospirales > Lachnospiraceae > Anaerobutyricum. The sequence goes on along the minus strand of JBGVCE010000123.1, from coordinate 4,422 downwards.
TTGTTGGAAGATGAGGACTTCCTGCTTCTTGTTTGGTTGTAGCCAGAGCCTTTTTTCTTATTGCCGGATCCGAAGGAAGAGGATCTCGTATTCTTACTCTGTCGGCCCTGAATACGAGCCTGGCGTTTTTTCTCCAGCTGCCATCTGCGAATCATCTGCATGATGACAAAGATCAGAGCTGCAGCGACAATCAAACGAAGTAAAAAGACCACGATTTTCTTTAACAGGGAATTCTTATTTGTTGTCTTAGCAACCTGGAGGTCGTCGCCGCCCCCCTGGTCAGTTACATAGTTTAACGCCTCATTGGCCTTCTTATCATAGGTTACCGGCTTGCTCAGAACCATTTCATCTCCGGATTTCACCTCAATGTAACCCAGACGTCCCTCATCAAAATCCTCATCCAGACGGAACTTCTTGGTGAGCTTCTTCGCGTCGAACCCTTTCTTCACCAGAACCGGATAATTTTTATCGTAGGTTGGATTCAAAGAAAGATAGGTTTCAATCTTGTCGGGCTTAACCCCTTCCAGAGACTTAATATCAGCAGTCAGGTCATATTTTTTCAATGGGTGGATACATTTCAGGGTATCAAAAGCCCATTTATAGAGATGAATCGTATCATAATAACTCTGATCAGCTCCATAATCTTTCAGAATAACGCAGAGCAGCTGCATACCATCCTTTTCCGCATAGGTTACCAGAGTGTTGTTTGCCGCCATTGTGTAACCTGTCTTCGCACCCTTGGCGTATTTATAATAGTATTCTGTGTTATCCCGAAGAATCTTCGCATGATTCCACAGCTCGATCTGCTTATTGGTAAGGGTATCATTTTTGATGGTGTAGGTAATGGTACCTGCAAACTTTTTGAATTCTTTATGCTTGAGGGCTTCCTTCATGATCAGCCCCATATCATGGGCTGTGGTATAGTGCTCTTCATCCGGAAGACCATGGGGATTCTTAAAGTTTGTGTTCTTACAGCCAAGTTCCTTGGCACGGTCAGTCATCATCTTGGCGAAAGCATCATTGGAACCGGCGATATGATCTGCCACAGCGGCACCCGCCTCATTTGCAGATACCAACATCAAAGCATAGAGGGTATCCTCCATGGTAAGCTTAGCCCCGGCATTTATCCCGGCAGTGCTGCTTCCGGCTTCGATACTGTTCACTACCTCGCTGGTAAATGTGACGATCTCATCCATCTTGCAGTTCTCGATGGCAAGCAAAGTAGTCATAACCTTCGTGATACTTGCAGGATACCTCTTAGCCTCAGCCTGCTTGGCATAGATTACCTCACCACTTCTGGCATCCATTACCGTGGCGGATTCTGCCGTGATATCGGGGCTCCCACTGAGTCCGATCAGATCGTAAGCAGAACCGGTGTCTTCCAGAACAGTATCCTCCTCGGAAGAAGAGTCATCTGATTCCAGCAGATTGATGCTGGAAGCTTTATCCTCATCGCTGGTATTTGCTTCTGAAGCATATACATTCATGCCCGCCGGTGACATGCCTGCCAGAAACATAAGAAGCAAAACAAATATCATTGCAAAATAACGTCTCATAGTACAAATCATTCCTTTTCTTTTATAATCATATCTTGTACCATTCTATACTATATTAGTGGTCTCCGCAAGAATAAAGCATTCGGTTTTTTTACAAATAATACGCTTTTTCTTGAAAAAAGCCAGGTGAGAAGGTAAGATAGGATAGAATGAAATCAGAGGAGAATCATGATGAGACTAAAAAATGTGAAGGGTTCCCGTGAGAGAATCGCGGCAAATGAATATGCTTTGAAGGATGTGGAGCAGCATAAAGGAAGTTGGAAGGAGTTTTTTGGTGATGGAAAACCAATCCATATCGAGATCGGTATGGGTAAGGGGAAGTTCCTGATGGAGATGGCAAGACTCCATCCGGAGATCCACTATATCGGCATCGAGAAATTCTCCTCCGTGCTGGTCCGGGCAGTGCAGAAGATGGAAGAAGAGCCACTTCCCAACATCCACTTTATCCGCATGGATGCGGAATATATCTGTAATGTATTTGAAAAAGGCGAGGTGGAGGAAATCTACCTGAATTTCTCCGATCCCTGGCCCAAGGAGCGGCACACTAAGCGAAGACTGACCTCCCATCAGTATCTGGATCGTTATGACAGGATTCTGAAAGAGGATGGCTTCATTCAGTTTAAGACGGACAACCGTGATCTCTTTGACTTCTCTGTGGAGGAGGTAAAAGAAGCAGGCTGGACCATAGACCTGTGTACCTACGATCTCCATCATAGTGACTACCTGGAAGGAAATGTTATGACAGAGTATGAGGAGAGATTCGTGGCGGAAGGGAAACCTATCTGTAAAATCGTATTTCACAGGTAAAAAGAGATAAGTAAAAAGGGATAATAAAAGGAACAGCAACCCGATGCGGTTGCCGTTCCTTTTTATCGTAATCTTACTTATTTGGATATGCTTTTCACTTCTCCAATGAAGAGAGGAACACCGGTGGTGGTATCCACCAGGGCATAGACAAAGGGCCTGTTAAAGGTCAGTTTAATCGGATCATCTCCGAAGATTGCCGTGGCTTTCTCCATAACCACAGCTGTGGCAGCTGCAGCCTTGGTTCCATTTTCATCCAGTTCGATATGGGTCTTGTGAAGCACCTTGCTGATCTTAAGTGCCGGTGTCTCAGGCGTCGGATCGGCCATCCTGCTAAAATCTGCATTATCCGTGAATGCATTTTTTATGCCCATATCCTGAAGGATATCTCCCATCTCTGTACCATAGTCATATTTGAACTTCGGCAGAGTGAGATCAATTCGCGTGTTCTTTCTGTTATTCCAACTGTTCAGGAAAGACTCCGCATCCAATGATTGAACATATGCATCCACATCCATGTTTTCCGGTGGAAGCAGGCCTACAAAGGCGATTTCACCTCTCCTATAGTCCTTGCCATAATACTTGGCGAATCCCTTGCCACCCTTCAGCTCCAGGTAGGGGTAGCTCTCTACATCCCTCAGCATGGAAACCTTCTGCTTTGCCCCACTATAGGAATTGAAAATATCCGTCTTTATGGCAGTCTCATGGAAGGGTTCTGCCCACTGACCTTCGAAGGCTACGGTATTGATCAGTACCATCCTGGCGTCCTTGCTCAGCTCATCAATAATCTTATCAATCATTTTCCGGGACTTATCATATACCCAGTCATTCATGGCTTTCACAGCCTGCTCATTAAAAGGAACCTGTTTAAAATCTGCGTCGTGATACTCCTTGTTCTTCTGAAGAAAATCTTCCCTGACATTCACGATTCCATCATTTGCCCATATAGAATTGGATACGGCATAGATAAATGCCTTGGAGGACATTAGCCTACGGTTCATATCGGACAGATATTTATTATAATCCTCGGCACTGATACCGCCGGATAGTACCTTCTCCATCTCTGCCAAAGTCTGGCCGGCAGCTCCCAGCTCTGTCATGGCAAGGGCTGTAGCTACAGAATCGGGAGAAATCAGAAGATTATCAGCCTTGCCGGCTTTTTTGTCTGTTTCGATGGTCTTTTTCAGAAGTTCAAGTGAGAAACCGGTAAAAGCAAGCTCTTCTGTAGTGGCTTCCTTCTTAGGTTCCTCCGTATCAGGTGTGGTCGGGCTGACTGCCGGTGCTTTCTTTTTAACGGTAATCTTGCACTTCAGCGTTTTCTTACCAATCTTGGCCTTGATATAACATTTTCCGGCCTTATTCCCTGCTTTAATGACAACTTTCTGGTTGCGCTTTCCGCTTTTTTTCTTGATCTTAGCGATCTTTTTATTGTTAGTGGACCACTTAACCTTCCGGGATGCATGCCGGACACTCAAGGTTTTCGTCTTTCCTGCCTTGATCGTTAGGGATTTCCTGGAAAGGGATGGCTTGGATGCAGCCTGTGTACCAGACTGGTATAAAAACAGGCTCAGAAAAACTAGTAGAAAAAGAAACAGGGTTGCTGATATCTTTCTCCATGTGAATGATTTCATATAGATCCTCCTTTCTCAATAATCAAATCTGCCCTCGTTTTTCTCTTCCAGGGCTTTGATCAGATGGTAGGCAAATGTATTATAGGGGACAGGAATGCCCTTTTCTTCTGCGAGACGCATGACTGTCTTGCAGAACATATCTATCTCTGTCGGTCGTTTGTCGTCCAGATCCTGCAGGGTAGAATAGCGGGCAGACTTTGCACAGCCGGTATTCCCGGGTCCGGTGAACTGGTCTGCTGCATGGATATCGATTCCCAGGGAATCGGCCAGTAGAACTACCTCCTTACGTAATGCATTTTTGATGAAGAGGGCGTGCTGGCTATCTCCATAAACACCAACACCTACGGATAAAATCGCCTGGGGGATGTTATTACTTATGTTCAAAGCGAATTTCAGCCAGATTTCCTTTATGATATCGTCACTCACATGAC
>JBGVCE010000122.1:0-6141 GCA_045226235.1 Anaerobutyricum sp. | reverse complement strand
CGCATCAAATGCCATGGCCTCCGCAGGCGTCAGGGGAGTTACCACATCGGATGATGAAGCAGGGACTGAAGATTCTTGTGTATCGGCGGGCTGGTCTTTCATGGTTTCATAATATTTTATGGCCTTCTCAATCTTATCATAATCAGGCACATCATAGGGAAGAGCCTCCTTATCCAGAGTTCCTGCATCAAACAGAATATAACGATTGTACCATTTCTGTTTTCGGTTACTGAAGGCGGCACAGTTGAATTTGTGATTGAGGTAGGGGACATCAATGGAAAAGGTGTAATAACCTGATTGCTTTTTGTATTTGATATAATCGGAGAATTCTGCCTGGGCAGCATCCTCAGCAGTTCCCATATAGATGTAATCATAACTGTAGCTGGACATGGTCATGACTGCATCCATCTTGCCGTCCTTCACATTAAGAACCGCTTTCTCGATACGGAAGAAGGGGGAGCTGCTGCTCACCTGAATCTCGTAGGATCCGTCTTTGAGATCATGACCATAGATGGGAACCATACCGTATTTCTCTACTTCTTTCTGTGCTGCCATATCCGAACTCCCGGCAACCTGATCAAAACCCTTTGCTGCCTGGACCTTTGATTGAAGTGATAAGGATAGGATTAGGACAGCAGACAGAGACATTATTATCCGGGTTATTCTTTTCCAGTTTTTCATAGGTATCTCCTTGATTAGTCTTGTAATTATCTATATTCATATGGAATTATAACATAAAATGTGCCTGACTGCACTTTTTTGGCTATATCTTTATGGCAAATTATAGGAAAATTATATTTCAATAATTGTAAGATTCATGTATAATATGGGAGTATCTTGTGGACAGACATTAATTATGATAATAAATTATATTCGGAGGTATTATGAAAGGAATATTATATGGTGTAGGCGTTGGCCCCGGAGATCCGGAACTTATTACGTTAAAGGCAATTAACCTCATCAAAGAAAACGATGTGATCGCAGTGGCGGGTAAAGATGCCAAGGAGGCAGTTGCCTATAAGATCGTTCAGGGGACTGTACCTGAGATAGAGAACAAAACTCTGGTTCCGGTCTATATGCCCATGGTGATGGATAAGGACGAGCAGATCCGCAATCATCAAAAAGGGGCAAAGATGCTGGAAAAATATCTGGATGAAGGGAAAAATGTCATATATATCACCTTAGGCGATTCCACTGTCTACTGTACCTTTACCTATCTTCAGGATATCGTTGAGGCAGATGGATATGAGACAAGGCTCGTGCCGGGAATCACTTCATTCTGCGCAGCTGCAGCAAGGGTTAACAAGCCTCTGTGCCTCTGGAATGAATTGCTCCATGTAGTTCCTGCAGCACATACCATGGATACTCCCCTGGATCAGCCGGGCAATTATGTCCTGATGAAGTCAGGAAGCTATATGAAGGAGATAAAAGACCTGCTCAGAGCCAGCGGCAGAGAAGTTAACATGGTGGAAAACTGTGGTATGCCCGATGAGAAGGTATACATGAGCATTGATGAGATTCCGGATGATGCAGGCTATTTCTCCCTGATCATCGCAAAATAAAACGAATGACGGTGTAAGATGATTGAGATAAAAGATCTGACAAAAACATTTGATAAGTTCACAGCGGTAGACCATCTGAATCTGAAGATTGAGACGGGGGAGTTTTTTGGATTGCTGGGCCCCAACGGGGCCGGGAAAACCACCACCATCAGCATGATGTCTACGGTTCTCCTGCCAACGGAGGGTGAGATACGTCTGGATGGAAATCTGCTGAACCGTACTGCGTCCAAAGAAAAGAGAAAACTTAGTGTAATTACCCAGGAGTATTCCATGCGCCAGGATATGACCATGGACGAAGTGATGGAGTATCAGGGACGTCTGTATTTTCTGCCCAAGAAAGTCATCCGTGAAAGAACAGATCAGTGGCTGGAGTTCGCCGGACTGAAGGAGTATCGAAAGAGAGTTGTGCGCCACCTCTCCGGCGGGATGAAGCGTAAACTTATGGTTTGCCGGGCTCTGCTGATCGAACCGGAGATCTTATTATTGGATGAGCCCACAGCAGGGATGGATGCAATCTCAAGACGTCAGATGTGGAATCTGCTGAGACAGCTGAACCAGAAGGGGCTTACCATTGTCCTGACCACGCACTACATCGATGAAGCCCAGTCCCTTTGTGACAGGGTTGCCTTGATAAACAAAGGTAAGCTCAACACGGTGGATACCCCGGATCATCTGATTCAGGAACTGGGGACCTTTGCTGTGGATGAAGTGGCAGAAGATAATCTTGTCAGTCGTTATTTCCATAATCATAGTGATGTGATTGCATATATGTCAGAGCATCCGGAGGCAACCATGCGTGCCACTACCCTGGAGGACGTTTTTGTGGAACGGGTGGGAAATCGTCTGTCGAAGAAATAGCGGGAGAGTAATTATTATGGGTATTATTACCGTTTTATGGGAAAAATGGATAGAGTTTAAGAGAGATTTCTATAAGATTACCATCGCAGCTATGATTTCGCCCCTGATGTATCTCATTATCTTCGGCATGGGAATCCAGACCACCTCCCACGGGGAACCATACTTGAATTACCTGATTCCCGGTATCGTAGCCATGTCTACCATGACGGGAAGTTTCAGTGCGGTAGCACAGAATATGAGTGTCCAGAGACTGTATGAGAAAGCCCTTGATCAGGTTATGGTGTCCCCCACACCACTGTGGCAGTTTATCGTCGGTCAGATCGTCGGCGGAAGCCTTCGTGGTATGTATGCGGCAGGCATCATTATGCTGTTGACGGCACCGATCCGGACAGGATTGATATTCAATGGATTATCCCTGTTTATCATGTTTTTAAATGGTACCGTATTTTCCACACTTGCCCTGGTTCTGTCCTTTCTGGCCAAGAGTTACACGGATGCGCCCAGGTTTAATTCCTACATAATTATGCCTATGACATTCCTCTGTAATACTTTCTTCTCCACGGAGCAGATGCCGAATGGTTTCCGTCAGGTGATTGGCATATTGCCCCTCTCTCAGGCCAGCAATATGATTCGTGCCATATCGGCAGGGATGCATCCGGATGGCATAGGATTTGTGATTCTGTTCACCTATCTGCTGATTTTTTCAACCATCTCTTTTATCTTTATCTACAAGAAGAAGAATCTGTGATCAGTAAGGCAGCGAAGCGCCTGTTGATATGAATAATTATAGCATCGATTATTAATATTTGACATTAAAGATATCGTATTCAGTGGATTTGGGTACGATATCTTTAATTTTATGAAGGAAAATGATTTGAATTGTTCATTTTCTCTTGAATCTGCCAGGTTTTTGGTGTAAGGTTGTAGTATTATTGAACATGAGCATAAAGGGGACAGAAATGGATAATTTAAGAGAAATCAAAGACGGAAAACTATATTTTGACGGATGTGATATGACAGAGATCGCCAGGACTTACGGAACACCTCTGTATGTTATGTCTTACAATGGAATCAGAGAACCTCTGGAGGAACTTCAGAGAGATTTTGTAGAGAAGTATCCCGGAGCCAGAGTTGCCTACGCCTCCAAGGCATTCTGTACAAAAGGTATGTATGAGATCCTGAAACAGACCGGAACAGATGTCGAAGTGGTATCCGGCGGTGAGCTGTATGTGGCAGAGCAGGTGAATTTTCCTCCGGAGAAGGTGGAATTCAACGGAAATAATAAAACACCGGCAGAGATCGACCAGGCCGTCAGGTACGGTGTGGGAAGGATCATTCTGGATGGACTTCAGGAGATTCCCCTCATCATTGCCGCATGTAAAAAATATGACCGGAAGATGAAGATTACAGTCCGTATTACCCCAGGTGTGGCTGCCAGCACCCACGACTATATCGTGACCGGCAAGCTGGATTCCAAATTTGGCATCCCTTTGGAGAAAGAGGTATTGCTGCCCATCGTGAAGCAGATCATCGATTCGGAATACCTGGAATTTATGGGACTCCAGATGCATATCGGTTCCCAGCTTTTCGAAAATGACGCATTCCTTGACGGCCTTAATATCGTTATGGATTGGGTTGATATCCTGAAAAAAGAGCTGGGTGTTGTTGTAAAAGAAGTCGATTTCGGAGGCGGTTTTGGCGCACGCTACACCGACGAGGTGAGAAAACCCTACCGTTTCTTCCTGGATCCCATGATGGAGCTGATGAAAAAACGCTCGGAGGAGATAGGAATTCCATGCCCGACACCGGTTATTGAGCCTGGCCGTTCCATAGTCGCAGAAGCAGGTCTTACCTTGTACACTGTAGGGCAGATCAAAGAGATCAAGGGAGTCAGGAAATACATTTCTATCGATGGAGGTATGGGAGATAATATCCGTGTCGGACTCTATCAGGCAGAATATGAGGGGATCATCGCCAACAGAGCGGAGGAAGAAAAGGATGACAAGGTATGTGTCTGCGGGAGATACTGTGAGTCTACAGATATCATTATGACAGATGTTATGGTGCCTCATACCACCAGGATGGGGGACATCCTTGCTACTTTCTCTACAGGCGCCTATGGATTCAGCATGGCCTCCAATTATAACAATAATCCGATTCCCGGAGTGGTTCTCCTGCGGGATGGTAAGAGCGCGTGGATGGTAAAACCTCAGACCTACGCACAGATCGCTCAGAATCAGGTGATTCCTGACATTCTGTAAGCCGGCTAGAAACTATGACTAATTCCATAGATTTATGGTGCAATTTTTCTGAAAAAGTGGTACATTTATCATAGGAAGAATGGAAGGAGGAGAAACCATGAAATATATGGAATTGATAGAAAAAAGATGTTCGATCCGAGAGTTTCGCAATAAGGAATTAAGTGAAGAACAGATCCGGGAGATCAAAGAGTACTTTGAAAACTCCGGGAGATTGGAACCAGATATTAACGTAGAGCTGGTGGTTTCTGCAGGGGAAGAGTACAAGAAGAGACTGGAGGGATCAGCAGGCTATCGTGGAAATGCCTTCGGGGCCCCTGTCTACCTGACCATCCTTTCGGAGAAAAAGGACAATTATCTGTTAAATGCAGGATATATCGCAGAAGAACTGATCCTGAAACTGACGGATATGGAGCTGGATTCCTGCTGGCTGACAACCAATGGCAGCGATAATGTGAAGCGGGCATTACTCCTCGAGGATCCAGGGAAGGAAGCAGTGGTTGTGATTGCCTGCGGGTATGGGAAGAAGGAGTCTACTCTGACCAGACTGGATATTCATACACCTTCCAACATACGAGTGAAGACGAGAAAGGGTCACATAGCGCCTAAGATTGCCCAGGAAGACCTGGTGTATTATAAAGTCTGGGGAGAACCTATGAAATGGGATTACATAGATCCACAGCTTGACCGGGCATTCTATGCTGCCAGCCTGGCACCTAGTTTTCTCAACAAGCAGCCCTACCGGTATGTTTATACGGATGATCTGGTAATCCTATACCGTATGAAGGAGGATCCTGAAACCAGCAGAGAAGATATGTATCTGGATGCAGGTGCTACCATGGCTAATTTCGACCTGGTATATACTGCCCATCGTTCCCCGGATAAAAGGTGGATATGCCAGGGGATTCCGGAAGCCGACCAGACAAAAGCCCCCGAGGGATATCGGTATGTAGCTTATTTTGACGTATTGTAATAATACGGTATATTCATAACAAAATAATAAGATATTCATCTGCGGGCTGGCGGTTACAACGTCAGCCCGTTTCTTTTTATGTAATTTCAAAAAATAAACCTATCCAAGTGCCTGGATTATTGATATAATACATTTGATGAGTTTATTCTGATTGGCAACAGATTTAAAAAGGTGATTATAGAATGAAAGAAGGTCTTGAGGAGCGCAAATTTACGGGAAGTCTGGCGCGGGGCATCATTATCAGTATCGTGATACTGATTCTGATGACGGAGATCGTAACCGGAATCATCGGTTATATTGAGTTTACAGTGGTGCTGGGTGAACAGTATAAGAAAAGCTCTTCTATGGTAGCCCACACAACCTACCGGATGATTGATAACGCTGATATCCTCCATTATCTGAATACAAAAACAAAAGATGTTCCCTATCTGGAGACGGAGAGGCGATTGCAGAAACTGGCAGATGCAGCGGAGTGCAGAGTGATTTATGT
>JBGVCE010000121.1:0-2317 GCA_045226235.1 Anaerobutyricum sp. | reverse complement strand
CTGGGAGAAGACCAGGAGCGGGTAGATGGCTTTTTCCAGGGGCACGCTGAGGTTCATCAGCACAGCTAAAAAGAGTCCCAGGGAGATGGAGATCAGCATTCCTATGCAGACCACCCTCATGGTCATGGGAAAATGTACCAGCATCAGTTCCGGCAGATTTTCCGCCAGGTGGTCCAGAACCTGCACCGGTGACGGCAGGATATAGGAGGCATCGATGGCCATGGCCAGCCCCTGCCAGAGAAGCAGGAGACAGAGGCCAAAGGCCAGCCCGTATATTTTCTTTTTTATCATCTTATTATTCAATCTTTCTCTATCCTTTTCTAGGCAGTCTGGGGCCCCGGACCTTCCGGATCCGTTCGTCCCCTTCCCGCATCTTACGTATCAGTTCTTCCTTCAGTTCCTGTATGTCAGAACGGATCAGCATCTCCCGGGTCCGGGGATAATCCATGGGAACCTGGTATCGTTCCATCCTCCGGACAGGTCTATCCGCCACCACGTAAATCTCCTGGGATAAAAAGAGGGCCTCCTCCACGTCATGGGTGATGAAAAGGATAGTCTTATTTAATTTCATCCACTGGTCAAGCAGCCATTCCTGCAGGGAGATCCTGGTCAGATAATCCAGGGCAGAAAAGGGCTCATCCAGAAGAAGCAGATCAGAGCCGGCGCAGAGCGTCCTGGCAAATGCCACCCTCTGCCGCATTCCTCCGGACAGTTCTCTGGGATATTTTCCCGCCCACTCTCCAAGGCCCACCAGTTCAAGCATCTGGGCTGCGATCCGCTTCTGGTCCGGTTTCTTCACTCCCTGGATTCTCATGGGAAGGCATACATTCTTCTCCACGGTAGACCAGGGAAGGAGGAGATCATTCTGTGGCATATAAGAACAGAAGTTTTTCAATCCATTGACGTTTTCCCCTTCCAGAAGAATCTTCCCGGACCGGATATGCTCCAGGCCGTTCAGGAGGCGGAAGATGGTGGTCTTTCCACTGCCGCTGGCCCCGATGATGCTGGTGAAGCTTCCCTTTCCTATGGAGAAGGACAGGTTCTCAATCAGCGGGTGGTCTGCCCCCTCGTATTGAAATGTAACCTCTTTAAATTCCAGCATAATTCCTACTCTCTCTCAGGGGAATCGCAGCAGCCCCAGGCCATGTCCCAGAAACCGGTCTCAAACCTGCTGCTCTCGTTAAAGATCTCCTGGTATCTTGTCTTCTCTTTCTCCGTGGCATCCCGGGTGATCAGCTCACATAGCCTCACCGCGTGATCATATATCTTCTTGTATCCTTCCCCACTGTATTCCTCGATCCAGTGCCGGAAATAATTTCCTTCTAATGTCCCCTTCTTCACGGCCTCCTCCAGGCAATACAGACCGATGTGATAATAGCTGAGGGCACAGGGCAAAACCGCCATGATTCCTTCCTCCATGGTTCCTTCAGAAGCAATCCTCAGCATATAATTCACATAATCTCTGCATCCGGGCAGGGCAGGCTGGCTCAGGGCCATTTCTTCCGTATATCCTGCTTCCGCCAGATAGCGGATATGCATCATATCCTCCTCGGAATGAATCAGGCCCATGTCCTCATGGATCATTCTCATGACCTCTACATTCCTTGCCTTGATGAATGTGTGGGCATATACTTTGGCATAATCCACCAGATATTTGCTGTCCTGAATCAGATAGCGGCAGAACTTATCCCGGTCTAGGCTTCCGTCAATCATCCCCCGGACAAATGGATGGGCGTAGTATTCCTGCCAGATATCCTGGGCATTTGCAATCAGTTCACTGGTAAATGTCATCTGTGACAACCTCCTTATGCAGTTCCGTATAAAGGAAATAAAAAAGAAGATACCACGCAGATATCTCCTCAAAACATACATTACATATATTTCATCCCTACGTTGGCATTATCCAAATCAGGTTTCGGGTCGAGATCTTCCTCTCCTCTCAGCCGGCTTCCCCAGCTCCCCGTTTGTATTCCTCATTTTATCAGTAACTGATGAAAAATGCAAGAATTAACATTTATTTACATCTTTTATTTTTTATGTTGACAAAGCAATCATATCGTATCGCTTTGCCCGGTATGGAATAATCCGGTTTTACCCCTGCCAGATAAGGGCCCTTTAAGGGTCTTTTGATCACCAGTCTCCTGGGTTCCGCCTTCCATGCCGCATCAAAGAGCCTCTCTTCATCGGAGCAGGGGCTTTCCAGTTTCTGCAGAAGCTGGAATTTCTTTTTGATGAGGCCGCTTTTCTTCCGCTCCGGAAACATAGGGTCCAGCAGGATCAGATCAGGTGTCATCTCCAGGCCGGATAACCCTTGGAT
>JBGVCE010000120.1:0-4277 GCA_045226235.1 Anaerobutyricum sp. | reverse complement strand
GATTGCCTTAACCTGAAATCCATTCAGCTGATTGCTAAGAATCTCCGCGCTGCAGTTGAGAACGATCCTGACGGACGTGAAGGCATGGCTTTAGCTCAGTATGTAACTGCTATGGCATACTCCAACGTAGGTCTTGGTATCGCTCATTCCATGGCACATACTCTGGGCGCTGTTTATGACACACCACATGGTGTAGCATGTGCTATGATGCTTCCGATCGTTATGGATTTCAACCAGGAATACACCGGTGAGAAGTTCAAAGATATCGCAGAGGCATTTGGAGTTGACACTGCAGGCATGAGCCCGGAAGAGTACCGCAAGGCAGCAATTGACGCAGTTCGTCAGTTATCCGTAGACGTTGGTATTCCTACTAAACTGGACATTAAGGAAGAGGATCTTCCGTTCCTTTGCGAGTCCGCAGCAGCTGATGCATGTGCACCTGGCAACCCAAGACCGGCTACCCTTGAAGAGTTCGAGGCTATGTTCCGTCAGTTAATGTAAGATAATATATCGAGGGTTTTTATAAGAGAACCTGTCCTGTAATCTGATTTTGCAGGTATGATACACCGCTCCGACACAGTGATTTGCCACCGTGACGGGGCGGTTTTCTTTTCCAAAATATCACAAATTCCTATGAGGAACAGTGGCATTCATGGTATACTTCCCATATAGGCTACATGATAATCATGGGTCGGATGAATGGGGAATTACATGGGAAAAGGCAGATATTTCAGGCAGACTCTACGATACATTTTCATAATAAGCATCCTGATATGCATCCTGCCGGGATACCCGGTTAGCGCCGGAAAGAAGGACGACAAATTAATGAGAATTGTTCTGGATCCCGGCCACGGTGGGGTTCAATCCGGAGCAGAAAGGGAAGATGTATACGAGAAGTCTCTGAATCTTAAGATCGGGGAATACCTGAGAAAAGAGCTGGAAAAGTATGAAAATGTAAAGGTGTACCTGACCAGGGAATCGGACCGGGATGTGGATCTTGATGACCGCAGTCAAATCTGCCGGGATGTGGATGCAGATCTTATGGTTAGTCTTCACAATAATGCTGCCGGAGATACGGCAGCCTATCATAGCGGTTCTACCGTGCTGACCTCCATGGGTCAGTATCGGAGGGAGCTGGCCCTGGAAGAGCAGGAACTGGCAGTCAATATCCTTGCTGAATTATCCGGACTTGGACTGGAGGATCAGGGGATTCTGCTTAGGCTGTCTAAGGACGGGGAGACTTATCCTAACGGTGAGACGGCAGATTATTACCGGCTGGTAAAAAACGGAATCAATAACAAGATTCCCTCAATTATCGTGGAACATGCATTTCTGGATAACGATGAAGATTATACAGGCTATCTGTCAAAAGATGAACAGTTAAAGAAGCTGGCAGAAGCAGACGCCCGGGGAATTGCCAGGTATTATGGGCTTTCTCTGAAAATAGATGGTTCCCGGCTGGAAGCCCTGGGGGGGACCAGGGAGAAGCTGGTCCAGGTGGTGGATGATGATTACCGGCATAATATCGTAACCTATAAGATCTTTTTTCAGGATTCGCTTCAGGAGAACAATCTTACTCACAAGGAACAGCCGGAAGAGGCGACTGACGCAGTTCAGGAAGTGAATCCTAAGCCGGGCAGGGATATAGAGAACTCCACTCACAGGAGTAAAAAAGAGAATCAGAAGCAGAATAATGCTCAGAAGAATAAGGGAAAAAATGGTTTCCCTGTGTTAAGGCTGATCCTGATCATTGTTCTGTCGGGAATTCTTCTGCTTGTCATCTGCAGACTTCTGATGCTGCTAAAGAGAGATATGCCCCGGAAAAAATAAATGGAAAACGTATCGAAGGGTAAGTATTAATAAGAAAGAAGGAGGACTGGACCATGCTGCAGGATTATAGGCCTATTTATCAATCGAAATTACGCACTCCCGATGAGGCTGTTCGCATCGTAAAGAGCGGCGACTGGGTGGATTATACCAGTAATATCGGGAAACCGGTGCTTCTGGATCAGGCGCTGGCCAGAAGAAGAGATGAGCTATATGATGTGAAAGTGCGTGGCAACCTGATCTCGGGTCCCATAGCAATCGCGGAATGTGACGAGTCCCAGGAGCATTTTATCTACCACAGCTGGCATTGCTCCGCCTATGAGAGAAGTCTGTGTGACAAGGGATTATGCTATTATATTCCTATGGTTTTTTATAATAATGCAGCATACTATCATTTTTTCCTTAACGTAAATGTGATTATGGTATCGGTATCTCCTATGGATAAGCATGGCTACTTTAATTTTTCCACAACTACCGGTGTGGCAGCTCCCATTGCGCGGAAAGCAGATTATGTCATCGTGGAAGTTAATGAACACCTGCCGAAACTCCATGGCGGTTATGACGAATGCATCCATATCTCTGAGGTAGATTGCATCGTGGAGGGGGAACATGATCCGTTTCCTGAGAATCCCCCAAAAGCTCCGGACCAGGTGGACATTGAGATCGCAAATCATGTCATATCCTACATGCGTGACGGATCAACTCTGCAGCTGGGGATCGGAGGGATCCCCAATGCAATCGGGCAGATCATCGCTCAATCTGATCTGAAAGATCTTGGTATGCATACGGAATTATGCTCCGATGCCTATCTTCAGATTTATAATGCCGGAAAACTGACGAATAAGTATAAGACCATCAACCGGGGCAAGGGAGTTCTGGGTACTGCCTTTGGCTCCAGGGAACTGTACGAATGGCTGGATGATAACCATGGAGTGGCAATCTACCCTATGGAGTATGTAAACAATCCTGTGATTATCGGACAGATTGATAATATGGTTTCCATCAATGGCTGTGTAGCCATGGATCTATATGGACAGGTTTCCTCAGAGAGCTATGGCTCCCGTCAGATTAGCGGGACCGGGGGCCAGTTGGATTTTCTGATTGGAGCGTCTGCTTCCAAAGGAGGTCAGGCATTCCTGTGCATGCATTCCACCAGAACCGACAATGATGGGACAGTGCATTCACGGATTCTTCCTCAATTCAACGGGGACATTATCACTTCTCCCAGAAGCCAGGTCTATTTCCTTGCCACGGAGTATGGTGTGATCAACATGGAAGGAAAATCCACCTGGGAGAGAGCGGAGGATTTGATCTCCATCGCTCATCCTTCTTTCCGGGATGAATTGGTTCGTGAGGCTGAAAAACGTAAAATATGGAGAAAATCTAGTAAAAGGGGGTATTGACTATCCCCCTTTTTTTACTTTGTCAAAATTAAGGTCGTTATTGCCATAATCAAAATGTTATAAAAAATTTGCTATGTTATAATTTATAAAGAGCCATATCTTCTTTAAAGGCGTATTCAGGTTATATTTGCATCGAATTATATTTCGAAATCGTATTTATATAATTACACTCGCATGAGTGGAAAACACATAAGAAAGGGGTGGGGCGCTTATGAATATTGGTATCTTAGAATATGATGAGAATATAAGAAATCAGCTGATGGAAGCTGTCAGCAATGAGTGTCCTAAGGCAAATGTAATCTCATGGGATAAAGAAGAAGAACTTAAACAGAGCATAAAAGGCGGAGCCCTTTATAAGATATTATTTTTAACTTTGGAAAAAGATGCAAAGGACATAATCAGCTATTCGAAGCGGCTGCAGGATCGCAATCCGGAACTTAAGATAATCTATCTTTCTGAATTGAACGAATCTATCTTCGAAGTGTTCAAAGCAGACCCAACCTATATATTATCTAAGCCCCTGGATATGGATCATGTGAAAGAGTCGATTCGAAAAGCACTTCGGGAGTTGAAGCAGGCAGGGGGCAAAGTATTCACTATCATTAATAAACAAGGTATTTTCACTGTTCCTTATGTTGACATCTACTACGTGGAGAGTGATAAACGTAAGTTGAATATCTACGGTGAAGAGGGCTTGGTGAAATCCATCAAT
The DNA here is from genome assembly GCA_045226235.1 of Anaerobutyricum sp. GTDB lineage: Bacteria > Bacillota > Clostridia > Lachnospirales > Lachnospiraceae > Anaerobutyricum. The sequence goes on along the minus strand of JBGVCE010000120.1, from coordinate 335 downwards.
CTGAAGATATCAGATTTTCTGACCTATGAACATGGAAGCAGTTTCCTGCAGTGCCATAAGAGCTATGCTGTGAATCTCAGGCATATTTCACAGTTGGAGAAGTATTCGATCATCCTGAAAAACGGGATGGAGCTACCGATCAGTCAGTCAAGGTATGCTGATACCAAAGCTGATTATGTAAGATATCTGGAGAATGAATAATAGAACATTAAAATTAACTTCCATAGATTGAGGGGGTTGCCACAAAAGTGGCAGCCCCCTTTGTCTGTGGTTATATAATTCCCTGATTTTCCATAAAACTTCTCATATCCCTCGGAAGATCTGCTTTTATGGTC
>JBGVCE010000119.1:0-7070 GCA_045226235.1 Anaerobutyricum sp. | reverse complement strand
GACTGGGGCATGGAATTAATCAGATAATCATTCCTATAATAATCATTCCTAAAAAAAGGAGCCAGACATCAGATGAACTGATGATCTGGCTCCTTTTATGTTTTCGCCTTAACGGTTTATAAAATACAGTCCCACCAGGCAGATCAGCACACCGATCACCTTGCTGGGATTAAGTGGTTCATGATAGAGAAAATATCCCACCAGCAGGAGGCATACTGCCAGGAAAGAACTCTGCACAACCATCCCCATACTGACCTGCCATCCTGCCTTATAAGCATAGATCCAGCCCACTTCCAGGCCGATGATCACAAGGCCCAGAGCAAAAGAAGACCAGTTTAGATGAGAATACTCTTTTGCCAGACTTCCTCCCTTATTTAGCAGATGATAAAGAATCCCGGATACTACAGCCCCCACCGCGTAGGTAATGGTGAGGGAAGCAAAGGGATGTATAGCTTCCGGAGTCGACTTGGCACAAATCTGATACATTACATTGGAAAAAACAACCAGGCCTATGGGCCATATATAGGAAAACATTTCTCAACCTCCACATTTATTCTAATATCTTCCGGGGCATCCATCGAAGGTAATCCCCGGAAACCAGCTGATAGTCCACTCCATGGTATTCCCCGTGGATGCTGTCATGAAACCGTGCTTCTCCGTGGCTGTGGGCATAAATTACTTTCTCTGCCCCGTATTCCTCGGCCATCTCTGTAAAAGCGCTGTACCTCTCCATGATATTTGTCGGGGGATAATGCAGAAACATGATGAACTTGCTATATCCATCTCCCCGGGCCAGCTCAAAGGAGGTCCGGAGTCTCTGCAGCTCTCTGGCTACCAGCTTTTTAGCGTGGGCCTCCGCTTCTTCATCCCATCCCACGATCCGGTTCCACCGGTCGATATAGTAGGGTCCCTCAAAGGTAAATCCCTTGGTCCCAACCAGAGCGTAATCCTGATAGGTCTCATAGCTATCCTGGAGAAAATGAATCTTAGGTTTATAGAGTTCATTTAGCTGTCTGGTCTTCTTGGCATCCCAGAACATATCGTGATTGCCGCGAATCAGGATCTTCCTGCCCGGCAGGTCACAGATGTATTGCAGGTCCAGCTGACACTCATCCAGGTTCCTGCCCCAGCTGTGGTCCCCCACAAGCACCAGGGTATCCTCCTCCTTCAGCAGTTTCCTGCAGTTTTTCCGGAATTTCTCCTCATGCTTTCTCCATATCCGGTTCCGAAGCTGTCCCGGCGCTTTTAATTCCGATTGATAATGCAGGTGCAGATCACCGATTGCGTATAAACTCAAAACAGATCTATCCTTACTCTATATTTTGCAATAGTTGTTGATATACATCATACCACAACAGAAGAGGGGTTGCCAACCGGCAACCCCTCTTCGAAGGCATGTACAATATATGAGTAATTAGTGTCCAATCTTCTCTTTTGTCACTTATTATTTCCCTGGCGCTTCCCATTTGCTCCCTTCTTCGATGGGTGGCACATGGTACTTCCGGGGCAGTTATCACAGCCACAGGAACAGTTCCCTTTGCCGCTGATGATATTTTTCAACATATTTCTAAATGCGAGGACAAATATCGCTAACACTATCACCCCGACGATCACTGTTGCTGCGTTCATGTAATCCCTCCTTCATATATTCGCACTATCTGAAATCTAATAGATTTACATCAGATTTGATTGTGACTCCCTCCTCTACAGGGGAGAGCGAGTTAATATCCATCAAGTGGAGTCACAATCTACATCTGATGTAGCCTGCGGCGCATCGCAGAGTTGCGCAAAGGTAGATGCCTACGGCATCGCGCAACTCGCGCGGAATCGTCAAAACGATTCCGATTGAAACTACAATTCATTTTATTATAATAACATATTCCTTCTGATGGCAAGAGTCTCTTAATTCGCTTTCTCGTAAACATTTTTACGGAATAAGAGGTAAAGGATTCCTGCGATCAGGGCAAAGGCGATGACGGTTCCCACTCCGAAGGATCCACCGGCAAAAAGCTTGCCCAGTTGGTAGGTGATCAGAGCGGTCACGTAGGCAAATCCACACATGTAGCCGATGGCTGCCCAGGTCCATTTTCCGTTGTTCATCTCTCTCTTGATGGCTCCGATGGCAGCGAAACAAGGTGCGCACAGGAGGTTGAAGATCATGAAAGAGTAGGCAGTAATCGGTGTGTAAGCCATGGCAATCTGCGCGGACAGGTTTCCGGGGTAAAGGACACCGAAGGTGCTTACCACGTTTTCCTTGGCGATGAGACCGGTGATGGAGGCAACTGCTGCCTGCCATGTGCCGAATCCCAGCGGCGCAAAAACAAATGCGAAGAGGTTGCCGAATGCTGCCAGTAAGGATGCGTCCGCATCCTCTGTCATCCTGAGGGCTCCATCAACCATGCCGAAGCTCTGCAGGAACCACAGGATAATGGAAGAAGCAAGGATTACGGTACCGGCACGTTTGATGAATGACCAGCCACGCTCCCAGGTTGCCCGGAGTACATTTCCCATGGCGGGAACATGATACTTAGGCAGCTCCATAACGAAGGGAGCCGGTTCGCCGGCGAAAGGTTTTGTCTTCTTTAAGATGATGCCTGAGATAATGATGGCAGCGACACCGATAAAGTAAGCGCTTGTTGCAATCCAGCTGCTTCCTCCGAAGAGTGCTCCCGCGAAAAGAGCGATGATGGGCATCTTAGCTCCACAGGGGATAAAACAAGTCGTCATAATTGTCATCCGTCTGTCTCTTTCATTTTCTATGGTTCGGGAAGCCATGACACCGGGAACACCACATCCTGTACCCACTAACATGGGGATGAATGATTTACCGGAAAGCCCAAATTTCCGGAAGATTCTGTCCATAATGAAGGCGATACGTGCCATATATCCGATATCCTCCAATATGGATAAGAGAAGGAATAGTACTAACATCTGAGGTACGAAGCCCAGGACGGCTCCCACACCTCCGATGATACCATCTACGATTAATCCTCTGAGCCAGTCTGCGCAATTTACGGAATCCAGGAAGTCCCCCACCACATCCGGGATACTTCTGGCGTAATTTCCATAGGCGTTTGGATCCGGCTCCTCAACAGTTATTGCTTCTTTAAATGCTTCGATATCCACGATTTCCGTGGCGGTTTCTCCGGCCTCGTCATCGTAGAAGTAGGCTTCTGAGGTAAGACCGGCTGTCTGCTGGATAAAATCAGTAACTGCAGCAGAATCCGTCTCGCCATTTTCAAGGGCTTCAGAAACGGCTCCGGTATCCAGGCCCTGCTCCTCGGCAGCTGCCAGGAAGCTTTCAATCTTAGTGGAAGCAGTATCATAAGCTTCGGCATCTTCTTCATAGCCGTCGCCGCCGGACCAGAACCAGCCGTCTGAGAAGAGATGGTCGTTGGTCCAGTCTGTCATGTTAGTTCCGAAAGAAATGGGCAGGCCGCCCATGGCGATGGCATAAATCAGCCACATAACTACCACGAAGATGGGCAGAGCCAGGATACGGTTGGTCACAACCCTGTCGATCTTATCTGAGGTGGAGAGAGCATGCTTCTCCCCGGCTTTCTTCACGGATTTTGCCACCACGCCTTCGATATAGGCGTAGCGCTGGTTGGTGATGATGCTCTCGGAATCATCATCCAGTTCCTTCTCGCAGTCCTGGATATGCTGCTCGATATGGTCAGTCAGATCCTGTGGGAAATTTAACTCCTCCAGCACCTTTTCATCTCTTTCGAAAAGCTTGATGGCATACCATCTGAGGAATCCCTGGTCTACCTTACCTTCGATGGATTCCTCGATATGGGCTATGGCATGCTCCACACTGCCGGTAAAGACATGGGGATGCTCCTCTTCCGCCTTCCTCTTTGCAGCTTCCACCGCCGCCTGGGCGGTCTCGGCACTTCCGTCACCCTTTAAGGCTGACAGGGTTACCACTTTACAGCCCAGCATCTTGCCCAGCTTATCCGGGTCAATCTGATCTCCGTTTTTCTTGACGATATCCATCATATTGACAGCCACCACTACCGGAATCCCCAGTTCGATCAGCTGGGTGGTAAGATAGAGGTTTCTCTCGATATTGGTACCGTCCACGATATTCAGGATGGCATCCGGCTTCTCTCCCACCAGATAATTTCTGGATACGATTTCTTCCGGAGTGTAGGGAGAGAGAGAATAGATGCCGGGAAGGTCCTGTATGATCACTTCCTTGTCGGTCTTCAACCTGCCCTCTTTCTTCTCCACGGTAACTCCGGGCCAGTTACCTACATACTGGTTTGCGCCGGTCAACGCATTAAACAGCGTTGTCTTCCCACTGTTGGGATTGCCGGCAAGTGCAATTTTAATACTCATTTTTCTCGTCCTTCCTGGATATGATTTCTATGATTTTCATCCTTTATACAATTATTCTTCGATTTCTATCATCTCCGCGTCTGCTTTCCTGACGCTCAGCTCATAACCACGTACGTTTAATTCCATGGGATCCCCCAGGGGAGCCACTTTCCTGATATGGATATCCACCCCTTTGGTGATTCCCATATCCATGATTCTCCTCTTCACCGGGCCTGTCCCGTGAAGTCTCTTCACTTTTACATTTTCGCCTACCACGGCGTCCTTTAGTGTTCTCATCCTTCCTACTCCTCTCTTATTTATCAAAATCTGATTTTGTATTCTTATACGGTATACAGGATCCTGGATGCCATGGCCCTGTCGATGCCCACCCGGCTATCCTTCACCGATACGATGAGATTGCCCGCAGGGGCACTGATGATGGACACCTCCGTGCCCACCACAAAACCGAGTTCCGCCAGATGCTGTCTGACCTCATCCTTGCCTGTAATTTTCCCGATGGTGACTGTATCACCTACATTTGCTGTCATAAGCGGAAGCATGATGTTCCTCCTGAAAAATGATTGATTTGTTTCATTAGTACGAATAAACTATCTATGGATTTATAAGGCTAATGATAGTTATATTTAACTAACTTCAAACGTTAGTCTACTCTAACTACAGACTTTTGTCAAGTTATTATTTGGGGAAAACTGGAGAAAATTTTTTGGAGAAAAGTCTGGGATATTGTTAGCCCTCTTTCTGATGGAATCGTATATATAAATGTAAGAAGCAGGAAAGCTTCCAAGAGAATAAAGAAAAAATCAGAAAAATCAGGAGGTGGCATACATGAATAAAATGGCAGTTTTAAAGGCAGTTCTCGCATTCTTATTGATCCCGGCAATCTGGGTAGGTACAAAATTCATGGTTTGTATGATTACTCATACAGCGTTCACACTGATGGCCTTCTCCCCATTAATTGTAGTGTCCATCGTCCTGGCAGGGCTCTACAACGCATATTACGTTTACATGAAAAACACAGCAGGTCCCGGTATGATTCAGTAATTGATTTAACACAATATAAGCAAAGGGTTGTCACGAAGAAGTGGCAGCCCTTTTTTGGGTCTCTGATCTTATAAAATTACTCGATATATGTTTCTTTTTAAAATATAATGAAGACAGGATTAAGAGGGGAGAACCACAGAAACTAACCATCGCCTCACTGCCGCAAACTTCTCCTGCATGATGCACAATGCCCTGGAAAAGGTCAAGCAAAGAGGCAAATCCAGAAAATTAGTTACAAATATTTTTTATCCCTCCTTTCAGCTGTATCGTAATAACAAGTGTAGGAAGAAAAACACAAAAAAGGAGGAAAACAGTATGATGAATATGGCAACACTTAGAGCAGTTCTTTCATTCATGGGTCTATGCGCAATGTATTTCTTTGCATGGTTCATATACTGCACCATCACCGGTCAGGTATTCACAGTTCTGGCGTTTCAGCCATTAGTTTTACTGGGTTTCTTACTTGCCGCAATCTTATATGCTGCAAGAGTTTACATGATCACCGACATTAAAATGATGAGCAGATAATAATAACATGCTACTACTAAGGAGGAAAAGAACGATGAAAAAGAGAAGTCTCATGTTAATGCTTGCGTTTTTACTGGTTTTCGCATCTGCGATTGTCCCGTCAAAAGGTGTTAGTGCCAAGTCCAACAAATGCTGGTACGGCAAATACTCAGAATTGAGCCCAGAAGCAGAAAAAGCTATCAAGTTTAAAAAAGGTGACAAAGTTCAGTTGAAAGGCAAATTCACTTTTACTGCCACCAGACATGCCTATGGTAAAAATGAGAGAAAGATCAACAAGACCTTCAAGATTGCCAAAAACGCCAGATTTTTTGTTGACGACAGGGACAGTGGTGGGTCCTTCAGAAGAATCTCAAAGAAATCATTCAAAGAATATGCACACTTCGACGTTTCCCATACCGCTTTTAAAGTCAGACACGGCAAGATTGTCAAAGGTGTTGCTTCATTAAACTAAATACTATAGACCACTCCCCGACAGGGCGTGAGACACGTTACCTGCCGGGAGTTTTACTATGATTGGATTTATGAAGTGATCCGCAATTTTTTCCATAAAGAAGGTCAAAAATCATATGGGAAAAAAAGGAAATTATGATATAATGTTACCAGTTAAAAGTAGCTATTCCCCGGCAACCGTTCTCGGTTCCTTTTTATTGTTTTTTTATAGGAGGTTATTATATGAAAAAAAGAAGTCTTATCGTTATGTTAGCCATCGTACTGGTTTTCGCAGCAGCAATCACACCTCAGAAATGTGTTAATGCCAAAGCTAAAAAATGCTGGTATGGCAAATACTCAGAGTTTGCTAAAGATGCAAAGAAGGCCATTAAGTTTAAAAAAGGTGACAAAGTTCAGTTAAAAGGTAAATTCACTTTCACTGCTTCCAAATATGCAGGAGATGCAAAAGAGAAAAAGATCAATAAAACCTTCAAACTGGCTAAAAGCTGCAAATTCTATATTAACGATACAAACGCTGAGAAAGATCCTCTGAAGAAAGTATCAAAGAAAGAGTTTAAGAAGAATGTATACTCCGATGTCAGTCATGCCGCTTTCAAAGTGAAAAAAGGCAAGATTGTAAAAGCTATCGTTTCATTGAACTAAACCGGAGAGTTAAGGGGAACATAATTCATCTTAAGCGATTATCCGGGGAATGCTAGACGAAGCGA
>JBGVCE010000118.1:0-4292 GCA_045226235.1 Anaerobutyricum sp. | reverse complement strand
GCCAAAGGCTTCCTCGATGGTCTCTTTTGACACTTCCTTATCCATACGTACAAAGAACCGGCCTTCACAGCGAGCCAGAGAGCCCAGCCTAAGTTTATCGGAACTCCAGAATAACCTCTGATTTACATTATGATCATGCACGGATTCCACAACATCAGACACCACAGCGCTGGCGGTGGGCAGCATACCGGCTCCTCTCCCGTAAAACATGACGTCACCAACCATATTTCCATGGACATGTACGGCATTAAACACATCACGGATACTGTAGAGCGGATGATTATGTTCTACCAGGATAGGCGCTACCATAGCATAGTAGGTCTCCTCCTGCTTCCAGCTTCTGGCCAACAGTTTAATCCCGCAGTTCAAAGCTTTGGCATAGCGGAAGTCTTCCGCCGTAATCTGGGAGATTCCTTCGGTATGAATATCCTCGAAGTCCACCTGCTTTCCTGTCACCAGGGAGGTCAGGATGGCAATCTTGCGGCAGGCATCATAACCTTCCACATCCGCCTCCGGATGAAGCTCTGCATAGCCTTTTTCCTGGGCTTCCTTCAGCACATCATCAAAGGCAAGTCCTTCCTCATTCATCTTGGTGAGCATATAGTTGGTGGTACCGTTCAGGATACCTGTAATCTCTTCGATCACATCACCGCAGAGGGAAGAATTCAGAGGACGAATCAGGGGAATACCGCCACCGACGCTGGCTTCAAAAAGGAAATTACAGTGATTCTCCCTGGCAATGGCGATCAGTTCTGCCCCATGCTTTGCAACCAGCTCCTTGTTGGAAGTCGCCACACTTCTGCCCTGCTCCAGGGCTGTCTTAACAAAAGTATAGGCAGGGCGAATGCCTCCCATACACTCCACAACAATCTGGATGTCTTTGTCTTCTTCGATTATCTTATAATCATGAACCACCAGTTTATTATTGGGGTCATCCGGGAAATCTCTCAGGTCCAGTATCCTCTTTACGACGATTTCCTCACCGGCGTTCCTTGCAATGCTCTGTACATTTGTCTGCAGTACTTTCACCACACCGGAACCGATCGTGCCGTATCCTAAGACTGCTACGTTTATCATGAATGCCTCCTTGTATCTATCTAAAATGAACTTGCACACATCAAAACATAAAAGTGCTGACCGAAAAATATTATCACAGATTGAATCATTCTTCAACCGAAATTTCAATATTTCTCTGAAGGAAACATAAGAAATAATATAGAAGGCCTGGGAATCCAAGGGATCCCCAGGCCGGTTCATGCATAGTTATTCATACGGTAAATCAGTCAAACACTTTGGAAACCAGTCTGCAGAACTCCTGATATTCTGCATATTCGCTCAGGGATTTCAGGGATTCGCACATCCCTTTATAGTACCAGCCTTGCATGGCCTTATCCTTCATACGGAATCTCTGCCATAATTCATCCCCCACCTCAAAGTAGTCATGGGAGACAGACCGGATGTTGGATAGTTTATCCGCCATGGCAATAAACTTTACATCCAGGGGCTGTCTGCCTGTTCTATCGATGGTGATCTGCTTTCTTTCTTTCCAGGAAAGACTTTTATCCTCACTTTCCGAAGCTACCAGAAAAGCTACATAATCACCAAAGCGGTCTCTGATCTGTTCGATGGTTACATCTTCACAGTCCTCCACCACATCATGCAGGATGGCAGCGGCCCACACTTCACTCTTGTCGGTCATCCGGGCAACGATGGAGAAAACCTCCATGGGATGAACGATAAAAGGAATCTTTGTGCCCTTGCGAAACTGTCCACTATGTGCTTGTGTTGCAAATTCAATTGCTTCATTTACCATATTATTATTTTTCATTCTCCTTCTCAGCTTCTGCTTCCTTCAAAACCTTTTCCTGAGCATCTGCCGGCATCTGCTCGTAGCGGCTGAACTCATAGGAGAACTCACCGCTTCCGCCTGTCATGGAACGTAAGTCTGTGGAGTAACCAACAAGGCTTGCCAGAGGAATGTCAGCCTCAAGCTCCTGTCTGCCGCCTGGCAGCGGGTTCATGCCAAGGATACGTCCGCGACGTTTGTTCAGGTCGCCCATAACATCACCGGTGTTGCTGTCAAGAACATCAACCTTCAGGTTAACGATCGGCTCAAGAAGAACGGGTTTACACTCCATGATACCATTCTTGAAGGCTGTGATGGAAGCCATCTTGAAGGCCATCTCGGAGGAGTCTACCGGATGGTAGGAACCGTCGAGAAGAGTACCCTTGATACCTACTACAGGATATCCTGCCAGAGGTCCCTTTAAGCAGCTCTCTGCGATACCTTTCTCTACAGCTGGGAAGTAGTTCTTCGGAACGGCACCGCCGAAGATCTTCTCTTCAAATACATATGGAGTTTCCAGGTCACCCGATGGCTCCCATTTCATCAATACATCACCGTACTGACCATGTCCACCGGACTGTTTCTTATATTTACCACGAACTTCGGATGTTCCACGGATGGTCTCCTTGAAGGCTACCTTCGGTTTCACAAGTTCGATCTCAACTTTATAACGGTCGGCAAGTTTACTCTTAACGATCTCCAGATGCTGGTCACCTAAACCGTAAAGAAGCATCTGGCGGTTTGCCTTGTCGTTTAATTCATTAAGGGTAAGGTCCTCATCCATCAGCTTCTTGAGAGCAGTGGCAACCTTATCCTCATCACCTTTAGACTTGGCAACATAGCGCATAAAGGTGTAAGGTACCGGCATCGGAATAGCGTTATAGAGAACCGGATCAGCCTTCTGGGACAGAGTGTCGCCAGTCTTGGTAGCGGAAAGCTTAGCGATAGCTCCGATATCACCGGAGTTCAGAGTATCCACTTCGATCTGATCTTTTCCGCGAAGGACATATAACTTACCGATACGTTCCTCTGTCTCTTTGTTGGAGTTATACAGAGTGGAATCTGCCTTAAGAACGCCGTCTGTCACTTTGATCAGGGAGAAACGTCCAACGAAAGGATCAGCGATGGTCTTAAATACAAATGCTGCAACCGGCTTGCTGTTGTCAAATGTAGCAACAACATCTTCGTCAGTCTTTGTCTTCTTGCCTACAAACTGATTCTCCACCTTACCGGGTGCGGAGAAATAATTAACCATAGCATCCAGGAGAACCTTAGCTCCGTAAGTGGAGTTGATGGTTCCGCAGATAACCGGCATAAGATCTCTCTGGGCAACTGCCGTAACGATGGCTTCATTGATTTCTTCCGCAGTGAAAGGCTCTTCTGCAAAGAATTTCTCCATAAGTTCTTCGCTGGTCTCTGCGATTCCCTCCATAAGCTGCATATGGTAATCATCCAGCTCGTCATTATCGCCTTCTTCCGCCGCTGCTTCTGTAACAGTTCCGTCTGCTGCAGCAGCACATACCAGCATCTTAGCTGCGTTGATGAATCCCTTAAAGTCATGTCCTTCCTTCATCGGCATCTGGAAAGGAACGATCTTGTTGCCGTAGGAATCACGAAGTTCGTCCACGATAGCGGAAACATCCACATGTTCGTCTTCCACGTTGGAGATATATACGATTACCGGAATGCCTCTCTTCTCACAGAAATCAAAACTCTTTCTGGTTCCGACTTCCACACCGGACTTTCCGTTGATTACGATTACTGCTGCATCTGCAACACTAAGAGCCTCATAAACCTCACCGGAAAAATCGAACAATCCGGGAGTGTCGATAACATTCACCTTAACGCCATCTACTTCCAAAGGGATAATGGATGTCTGAATGGAGAATTTTCTTTTAATTTCTTCTTTATCATAATCACTGACAGTTCCACCCTCAGCAACAGTTCTTGTTCTTTTGATGATACCCGTTACAAATGACATCGCTTCAACCAGGGAAGTCTTGCCACATCCATTGTGCCCAAGAAGTACAACGTTTCTAATGTCATCAGTTTTGTAAACCTTCATTACTAGTTCCTCCTATATCGTCCTAACTATTCTATGTGGGTATGCCGTGGTCAAGAAATCAACGAATCTTATAAGAAATTGTCACCCCCGACAGACTCCACGTTACTATTCTACTAAAATTCAATTCATATTACAAGGAAAAATATACGAAATATATGAAAAAGTAGTGGATATAGGATGAATCGATGTGGATAAAAACGAAAAGCCATTCATTTCCCTCAAAGAGAGAAATGAATGGCCTGCTTCTTAATGATGGAATAATCTAAGTCCGGTGAATGCCATAACCATATTGTATTTGTTGCAGGTTTCAATGACATTGTCATCACGGATAGAGCCACCCGGCTGGGCGATATATTTTACGCCGCTCTTGTGGGCTCTCTC
>JBGVCE010000117.1:0-2689 GCA_045226235.1 Anaerobutyricum sp. | reverse complement strand
GAGGATTGGAAGAAGAAGAGGAAATCAGATGGCAGCGACGGTGGAATTATCCGATTTGGTGTGTCCGGCACAGGGTATGAAGCGGAGAGGTTCTGTCAGTCAAACCGGTTCCTTCGAAGATTTGAGCTGGCGGCGGTCTGCGGGGAATCAATGAAGGATGCTAAAGACTTCTGTATCGGAAAAGGGCGTCCTGTTCTTTATGATAATCCTGGCAGCATGGCATCCTGTCAGGAACTGGATGCCGTTTATATCTCCAGGGATGTCATGAACCGCCATGACCAATGTCTCATGATGCTAAAGGAAGGAAAACACGTCCTTTGTGCGGCTCCCATGGCCACTTCTCTGGAAGAGCTGGAAGAACTGTTCCAGGCCGCTGAGGGTAACCAGGTTATTCTGATGGAGGGATTCCCCTTTCTCTACACACCCTCTTTCCAGAAAATGATTCCCTATCTGAAATCCCTGGGGACTATTCGTCATACTACTTTTCAGAATTGTTTTTGTGCCGTGGGTTATGAACGCTATCGGAGAGGGATTCCTGACAAAGAATTTGACCCGGAGACTGCTATCGGAGGACTTCTGGAAGCGGGTTCCATTCCGGTGGCAGCTATGGTTTATCTTTTCGGATACCCGAAAGAGGCAGGAGGTATGTGCCTGACTCTTCCCCACAGCGTTGATGTCACAGGAACCATTATTCTGGAGTATGAAGGTATGATTGGGGAAGTAATCTATTCTATGATTACGGATTCTGCCATGCCTAGCCAGATTCAGGGGGAAGAAGGCTCCATGCTCCTTCGGGAGATCGATAATATTAAAGACCTGAGCATCACCAGAAGAAGTGTCCGCCAGGCAGTTCATTTTGAACAGTCGGATAATGTATTCCACCATGAAACGGAAGCATTCATAAAGATGATCGATACCGGGAAGGGCTGGAAAAAAAGCAGAAAGCTATCCACCCGGACCATGAAAGTTCTAGAGAAAGTCAGAGAGAAAGGGGAGCGAGAGGAGCTGTAGACTTGGCAAGACAGGAAGAATTTATGAAAGAGATTCAGGAGCTGGAGAAGATCGGTAAGATCAATGGCAACCGGCTATCCATGGATGAGATCCGGGATTATTTTTCCCACATGGATCTGGATGATAAACAGTATGATTTTATCTGTACCTATTATGAGTCACGGGATATCATCGTGTCTGATCGTGTGAAGAAACAGGAGGCCATAATTCCCGACGAAGAGATTGAGATGAAGGAAGATCCTCTCGATGCGGAGATGGTATCAATCTATAGACAGGAAACAGGGTCCCTGACACGGATTCCGCAGGATCAGACGGAGCGGATTGCCAGGAAACTGGTTAAGGGAGACGAGAATGCAAGAAATCTTCTTATCGAGTCGAACCTTTCCCTGGCTATGGAGATTGCCGAAGACTACAAAGGGAAAGGTCTGCCCATGAGTGACCTGATTCAGGAGAGCAACATTGGACTGATGCTGGCGGTAAATGACTATGAACCGGAGATTCACGGCAACTTTCACATCTTTGTGGAAGAGATGATCCGCCGTCAGATTGAAACTTCCCTGGAGGAGTACAATCACTCCACCAGGTCTGCCATGAAGATGGCCATGAGAGTAAATGAACTGAACAGGATAGCCACGGCCTTCGCCCGGGAGTATGAGCGGGAGGCAAAACCTCATGAACTGGCAGAACGGATGGGTATCCCGGAGGAACAGGTTCGTGAGCTTATGAAAGTATCCCTGGATGCCATTGCGGTGCTGGATGAGAGTAAGATAGGCGGCTGAGCCGGGAGGAAATGTGACCATGAGATATTCGGAGGAATTGATTGAGGAAGTCAGGGAGAGAAGTGACATCGTTGATGTAATCTCCGGCTATGTTTCTCTGAAAAAAAAGGGTACGTCCTATTTCGGCCTGTGTCCTTTTCATAATGAAAAATCCCCATCCTTCTCTGTCAGCAGGGAGAAGCAGATGTATTATTGCTTTGGCTGTGGTCAGGGCGGGGATGTATTTGGATTTCTGATGGAGTACAATCGTCTGTCATTCCTGGAAGCCCTGCAGGAACTTGCCGGCAGAGCCGGAATTGAGTTGCCGGAGCAGGAGCAGTCCCCCCAGGAGAAGCAGGAAGCGGATGCCAGACTTGTTCTAAAGGAGATGAACAAGGCGGCTGCCGTTTATTTTCATTGGAATCTGCTCCACTCCAAGAGAGGGGAGAAGGCCAGGGCTTACCTGGAGAACCGGGGAATCACCCCGGAGATGATAAAGCATTTCGGCCTTGGATATGCCGACCTGTACCGGGACGGGCTCTATCAGTATCTTAAGGGAAAGGGATTTACGGATCTTCAGATGAAGGAGTCCTCCCTGGTGACCATCGATGCTGTAAAAGGTAGTTATGATCGCTTTTTTAACCGTGTTATGTTCCCCATCATGGATGCTAACCAGAGAGTAGTGGGATTTGGCGGACGTGTGATGGGAGACGGAGAACCCAAATATCTGAATTCACGGGAAACCATCCTCTTTGATAAAGGCCGGAATCTGTACGGGCTGAATTATGCTAAAAGGTCCCGGGAGAAATCCATCATCCTGTGCGAGGGTTATATGGATGTGATCTCACTGCATCAGGCAGGCTTCACCAATGCGGTGGCCCCCCTTGGAACTGCCTTTACCACGGGGCAGGCCATGTTGC
>JBGVCE010000116.1:0-2721 GCA_045226235.1 Anaerobutyricum sp. | reverse complement strand
TGATGACCTGGGCAGCCAGGATGTCATTATTTGCAAAGATCCCGTCGGTCTCCGGATATTTTTTTAGTATCCGGATAATCTGCTCCTTATTATCCTTCATATAATCAAGCCCGATACATATGCTCTCCTCATGGCAGGTCACACCGTGTTTACTGCATGTTTCCCTAAAGCCGATAAGCCGGCAGTCTCCGGGCATCTGCATGAGAGGATTTGTGCCCAGATGAATCAAATGCCTGCAGCCCCGGTCGATTAGATGTTGTGTTGCCAGGGAACCGCCCATAATATTATCGCATTCTATGGCGGCAACCTTATCGTCACTGAAACGCTCCCAGGCAATCACAGGCACACCCAGGTCCTCAAATCCTTTAAGGGAATCCTGTCCGGTGCACATGATGATTCCTGCCACCCTGTTTCTACGACAGATTTCGATATATTCCTGCTCCCTTTCTTTCATGGTCTGTGAATTACATAGAAGGATACGATATCCTTTACGGTATGCCTGGTCCTCCACCTGACTGATCACAGCGGAAAAATAGGGATGTTTGATATGGGGAACAATCAAACCGATGAGGTTCGATTTATTACGGTGGAGAGATCTGGCCAATTCATTTGGCTGATAATTCAGTTTCTCCATGGCTTGATTCACACGGGTCCTGGCATCCTCGCTGATATACCCGCGGTTGTTCAATATGCGGGAGACGGTACTCACCGCCAGCCCTGCTTCTCTTGCCACATCTTTTAGTGTTGCCATATGTCTACCTGCCTGTCATCTGATCCATGTCATTCGATTTCAAAAAAGTCTATGTAATCTGTCTGATCCTCTTTCATAGAGAAGAAAATCTCCCTCTCTTTTAACGGGAAGGCCCCGTAACTCAGACCATCTTCAAAGAAAATCTCCAGAATCCTGTCATCTACGATCAACTCCAGCTTACGGTGGTCCAGGCCAGCCTGGAATTTCTCTCCATCAATGTTTAATATACCACTGTGAGGATTGTAGGAGATCGACGAACCATTGATTTCCCAAAGGAATACATCCCCATGTTCAGGAGACAATTCCATGGAAGAAACAAGAGCCTTTGTATGATCCCTGTTCTCGTAAAATATCTTTCCGCCCTCTTTACGTATTCTCCATGGATCCACCGGTTCCAGCTGTTCGTAAAACTCTCTCACCGGTCGCTGCAGGAGGAAATAACGGCCCCGGATCACCCGGTAGGAAAACTCTGTAGGCAGGCCATAGGCACTGGTAAATAGTCTGCCGTCATTCTCCAGACGAAGCCAGGGGATGGAGATGGTTCTGTCTTTGATGCCGGAGAAGGTTTGGGCTGCGTAGGGAAGCTTAGAGATATATGCCTTGTGCCGTTCCCCACTGTTTTCAAAATGATATCCGTCAAAATCACCCGGGAAATAGTATCCGTCCGCACTCCAGAAGAACCATTTCTTCTCTCCTTCTGCATTGGTTAGTTGAAACAGATCCGGACACTCCCAGGCATCTTCCAGATACAGCTCCTGGGTCATATCCCAGTTTTTCAGATCGGTGGACCGGAAGATACCAAAATCGTTTCCTTTTAGCCAAAGCACCATGATATAAGCCTCTGTCTCAGAGTGCCAGAATATCTTAGGATCCCGATTCTCCCTGTAGATGGTACCGATACATGGATCAGGAAGCTTCTGCAATGTTTCTCCCATATCGTTACTGTATGCAATTTTCTGAGTGAATTCTTTTCCCTGGCTCCAGGGGTTGGTTCCGCCTGCCTCCGTATAATAGTAGAGCAAAGTATCCTTGGAAAAGCCAAGAAGTTCTCTCTCATTAATGACTCCACAGCCTGAGTACATGGTGCCATCCTCATCGGGAAACATAACGGTATCAAGCTGAGCCCAGTGTAGCAGATCCTTGCTGATGGCATGTCCCCAGCTCATATTCTCCCACCGTACATCAAATGGATTATACTGAAAATACAGATGATAGAGTCCGTCTTTATAAACCATACCGTTTGGATCGTTGGTCCAGCCGCGGTTGGCGGTGAAATGGATCCTTGGTCTGTTGGTTACGAACTGACGTCTTTTTTTCCGGTTCTGTATCCTCATGCCCATGATCATGGGGAATTCCCCCTCTATGATCATGGTTTTTCCACGGTATTTCCACACAGGTATCTCAGCATAATAATCCCCGAAATATTCTTCTTCCTTGGACATGTCCACAGGAATTTTGAATTCCATAATCTTTTCGGCTTCCGTATTCTCATCTTTCACATAAAAAGACAGTAAATGATGTTCCTGCCCGGTGTAGATGGGAATATAGAGATAACCGTCTTTAATCTGTATTGTCCTTTTCATCTTTCTTATCCTATCCGGCAATGCCCTAACGACTGCCTTTTTATTTATTGTCTTATTGTTATTATAATGAAGGATGATTTGAATTACTAGAGTATTATAATATAAAAATATCGTCATTCTTTCGTATTATTTGACCCGGATATGCGTATTTTCTTGTCTTTTCCGGGAAAGTATGATATAGGATTGCTAAGAAAGACGATCAGGTTATCCGGCCGCAGGATAAAGCGGCTGACTTATAGAGGCAGGAGGAAAGGGATGAGTATTCTTTACGCGGAAGCGAGATCACATTACGAAAAAGCGTTACAGATGGGAAAAAAGGAAGGCGGACACCCTGCTGTTTTGGATGAGATTCTGGAGGAAGCCGGATTAAAATCCTCCATCGGATTC
>JBGVCE010000115.1:0-2245 GCA_045226235.1 Anaerobutyricum sp. | reverse complement strand
ACTTCTTATGTCTTCCATAACAGCAAGCACGCCGCTGACCGATTTGGTTTGGCAGATGCAGGAAATATTTATGGAAGATTAACCAATTCCACACAGGAGGTATTGGAAAAAAGGCTTGCAGCCCTGGAGGGAGGAAGTGCGGCTCTTGCCCTGGCTTCCGGCGCGGCGGCAATCGCCTATACTATTGAGGCGCTTGCGGCAAATGGTGGCCATATCATAGCGCAGAAGACCATCTACGGAGGTACCTTTAACCTTCTGGCACACACACTTCCACAGTACGGAATCAAGACAAGCTTTGTAGATATTCATAATCTTGAGGAGGTGGAAGCAGCGATAACAGAAGATACCAGAGCTTTCTTCCTGGAAACCCTGGGTAATCCCAACAGTGACATCCCGGATATCGATGCGGTTGCCAGGATCGCTCATATACATGGCATCCCGGTAGTGATCGACAACACTTTTGGAACACCTTACCTCATCAGACCAATTGAACACGGCGCAGACATTGTTGTACATTCCGCCACGAAATTCATAGGAGGACATGGGACAACATTAGGTGGAATCATAGTAGAATCCGGCAAATTTGACTGGAGGGCAAGTGGGAAGTATCCCAACATAGCTGCGCCAAATCCAAGCTATCATGGTGTTTCTTTCTATGACGCTGTGGGACCGGCTGCTTTTGTAACCTATATCCGGGCGATACTGCTCCGTGATACCGGTGCTACCATTGCACCTTTTAGTGCATTTTTACTCTTACAGGGTGTGGAAACCTTATCACTTCGGCTGGAAAGACATGCGGAGAATACGAAGAAAGTGATCGAATACCTGAATGCGAATCCACAGGTGGAGAAGGTTAACCATCCATCTCTGCCGGACCATCCGGATCACGCGCTTTATGAGAGGTATTTCCCAAATGGAGGAGGTTCCATCTTTACCTTTGAGATCAAAGGAGGCCAGGAAGAGGCCTGGAAATTCATTGACAACCTGAAGATTTTCTCCCTTCTGGCTAACGTTGCGGATGTTAAGAGTCTTGTGATTCATCCGGCATCCACAACCCATTCTCAGCTGTCAGAAGAAGAACTTCTCGACCAGGGAATCAAATCCAACACAATTCGCCTTTCCATAGGCACAGAGCATATCGACGATATCATTGCTGATCTTGAAGCCGGATTTGCAGCTATCAGATAAAAAGTTTTTAATAATCATATTTCATCACGATTGAAAGGAAGGTCATATCTATGTCTAACATATACAAGGGAACTTTAGGATTAATTGGAAACACACCGTTGGTAGAAGTGGTAAACATTGAGAAAGAACTTGGGCTGGAGGCTACACTTCTGGTGAAACTGGAATACTTTAACCCGGCCGGAAGCGTAAAAGACCGTATTGCCAAGGCCATGATTGAGGACGCAGAAGAAAAAGGAGTACTGAAAGAGGGATCTGTCATTATCGAACCGACTTCCGGAAATACCGGTATCGGTCTTGCTGCGATTGCTGCGGCCAAGGGATACCGGATCATTCTTACTATGCCTGAGACCATGAGTGTGGAGCGCCGTAATATTCTTAAAGCATACGGAGCAGAACTTGTTCTTACCGAGGGAGCTAAAGGTATGAAGGGTGCCATTGCCAAGGCAGAAGAACTGGCAGCAGAGATTCCGGGAGGTTTCATTCCGGGACAATTTGTGAATCCTGCTAACCCTGCCATTCATAAAGCTACCACCGGACCGGAGATCTGGAGAGACACCGACGGAAAAGTAGATATCTTTATCGCAGGAGTCGGCACCGGTGGGACAGTGACAGGTACAGGTGAATATCTGAAGGAACAGAATCCAAATATTAAGATTGTGGCATTGGAGCCGGAGGATTCACCGGTACTTTCCGAGGGAAGAGCCGGTTCCCATAAAATACAGGGTATCGGGGCAGGTTTTGTTCCAGAGGTACTGGATACAAAGGTATATGATGAAGTTTTCAAGGCATCTAACCAGGATGCTTTTGAGACAGCAAGATTACTGGCTAAGAAGGAAGGCATTTCCGTGGGTATCTCCTCCGGAGCAGCACTTTTTGGCGGAATACAGCTGGCCAGGAAACCGGAAAATAAAGGGAAAGTAATCGTTGCATTGCTACCTGACAGTGGGGACCGTTATTATTCTACCGCTTTGTTCACGGAGTAAGGAGTACTACTCTAAACTATAATTCTGATCAATCCGATACATGCCATTACAGAAGGAGGCGTCGCAGTTACAAT
>JBGVCE010000114.1:0-3008 GCA_045226235.1 Anaerobutyricum sp. | reverse complement strand
CCGTCACCAAAGTGATTAAGTTCACGAAGAAACTGAATGACAAGAAGACCTATACACTCGTTTCTGCGAAGAAAGGCAGCAAGTCCTTCAAGAAATACTTCAAAGTCAATAAGACGACAGGGAAGGTGACGGTTAAGAAAGGCCTGAAAAAGGGCACTTATAAGGTCAAGGTCAAAGTCAAGGCGGAAGGAAATGAGAACTATAAGCTATCCGCTGTGAAGACAGTAACTTTCACGGTTAAGGTTAAATAGAGATGAAATGACTTCCCGCTATAAGCTTTCAAAGCCGCAGCGGGAAGCCTTTTTCAGTAGTCATTTTCCCCCACCGCTATGCAAGCAGGCAATCAAGGATACTTGAGGTTGGCGCTGGAACTGGATGATATTCCATTGCCCTTGCGAAAGAGGGCATGGATGTGACGGCTGTGGAACTTGTCGTAAGCAGGCATAGATAATTACCATTTGTCGATATGTTAGCTAGACACACCTTTTTCAAGATGGTAGTATTATCATCAAAAGATAGTATGGAAGATTACTATGATTATAAAAAAGGAGGAAAAATATGGCACTGTTTGGATCAAAAAAAGAAAAGAGAACTGTTAAAATTACGGATATCTTTTCACCGGAAGAGATCAGGGAGATAAGCAATGTAATCAGCCCGAAGATAAAGTCTGGAGAGTACATGGCGTTTCCTCAAATGATGGCGAAAGGTATGATGGATTATCTATCCCGACCGGAAAAAGAATATAGTTATAATAAGATGAAAGGCGTAGCAAAAATTGCAAAGGCAGTGCAGGAGTTTGAACCTTCCCTTGCCCCGACACTCCAAAAAGGGATTGACAGGATACAGGCATTAGATTAAATACAGATGCACACAGTGTGGCGAAGAACACTATGGTGAATGGATCAATATAATGGAATGACAACTTTACATTCAGCAATTATAGAAAAAGTCAAGCATTCTGGGAATGATGATGTCCCAGGATGCTTTTTTGTTATCTCAGATTGATTCTTATATGATTATGGTAATAAGCACCCTTTTCTGATAGAATTAAAAATAAATACAGTTTAGCTGTAGACTAAGCGAACATAAGATAATGAGGAGAATAACGATGAAAAGAACAGAAAACAAAAGTCCATTTTCCGGATATCGATAAACTGAGTAAGATTGGGAACGCTGCTTTTTACAATTGTTCTAAGCTTACCGGGATTACTCTTCCGGGGACGATACGTGAGATCGGTAGCGATGCTTTTGCCCGATGCAGCAGTATTACACAGATAAATATACCGGAATGCACGAATAGTATCGGACCTTTAGCATTCACAGAATGTCCAAACCTTTCCAAGATAACAGTTGACACCGGGAACTACTCTTATTATGTCAAGGATGGTTTACTGATTGAAGAGTATACTGACAGTTTAGGATATCCGGTGGAAGTGCTGGTTGTTTGTGCCGGCAAGATGACCGGTGAGGTAGTGATTCCGGATTCTGTAAGTGGGATAAAAGCGAAAGCTTTTAGCAACAGTCCGGATTTGAAAAAAATAACTATACCGGCCAAAGTTAATAGTATCTCGCCCTCTGCTTTCTATGGTGCCAGACATATCGAACTGGCGGTGGATTCCGAGAATGACACCTTCTTTTCTAACGACGGTGTCATATTTGACAAGGAGATGACGACACTGCTTTTCTGTGCCGGCGGAAAGAACGGCGTAGTCACAGTTCCGGAAGGTGTGAAAGAAATTGGTGAAAACAGCTGCCTGGCCAGTGGATTGACAGAGATTCATCTCCCAGAAAGCCTGGAAATCATTAATGATTCTGCATTTAAGGATTGTTCGGAACTAACGTCGATAATCATCCCCGGAAATCTGACGAAATTGGGATATATGGCATTTTCAGGGTGTACCGGCCTGAAAACCGTCACATTTAACGGAGAGTATCCACCAACATTTTATAATTATATATTTGAGAATGTTACTGCTGATGTCTATTATCCTTATTTCGAAGAGAGTGACGGCTGGTGGCGTATAAAAGATGATCCCGGGTATTATCAGTATGGGGGTACCATCACATGGCATGAAGTCAAAAAAGAAGGCTGGTTGCTGGAAGACGGTGTCTGGCACTTCTACAGAGATGGAGATATGATGAAGGGCTGCGTAACGATCATAGAGGATGAATGGGTTGAATTCGACGAAAACGGAGTTATGATCAGTGGCCATCGTTACGACGGTAGTAATTGGTATGATGCCAACGGCAATCTTGTATGTAATGGTAATCATTCCTATGAAACTACAATTACGAAGGCTACGTTGTCCACCGATGGCTCCATGGTCAAGAAGTGCGTAAACTGTGATCAAATAGAAACCAATACTGTAATATATCATCCAAAGAACCTGGCCCTTTCAGTCGCCTCCTACCTTTATGACGGCAAGGTCAAGAAGCCGAATGTTGTGATTACAGATACTAAGGGTAAGGTGATTTCTGCGGCAAACTATACAGTATCTTACGCAGCTGGAAGAAAAAATGTTGGCACTCATAAAGTGACAGTCAACATGAAAGGAAACTATAGTGGCTCGAAGACTTTGACGTTTGTGATAAACCCGAAAGGCGCTTCGTTAAAGAAACTGAAAGCAGCGAAGCAAGCTCTTACAGTTACATGGCTTAAACAATCAGAGAAGATGAGTGCGGCCTATGTGACAGGCTATGAGCTTCAGCTCTCTACGGATAAAGCTTTCAAGAAGAATGTAAAGAAGGTAATAGTCAAGAAATACAGTAAGGTATCCAATAAGGTAAAAGGCCTTAAGGCCAAGAAAACCTATTATGTAAGGATCCGGACCTACATGAAAGTAGCTGGCTCCACTTACTATTCTGCCTGGTCTGCAGTCAAGAAGAAGAAAGTGAAATAACATTGATTTTCTTAAAGCTTTTGCGATTTTGTTATAGAAGTAATCACAGCCTTCTTTGTTCAAATGCAGTCTGTCTCTATAGTAAGGTCTCCAGAACTTATTAAGACC
>JBGVCE010000113.1:0-12346 GCA_045226235.1 Anaerobutyricum sp. | reverse complement strand
CCTCATCCTGGAGCATGGCCTTCATCCCACGGATATTCCTTCGAATGTCATCATTTCTACGGTAATTCTTCTTCAGGATCCGGGCTGCAGACCTGGCCCGCTTCGGTCCCCGCAGATGTTCTCTCATATATGACTCTGCATAGAGATAGATGACATACAGAAAATCCCCGGAACTGTCATATAGATTCCATGACTGGCGGAACCAGCGGTCCGATCGGCCGTATCCCTTTTCTTTCAGGTAGATAAGTCCATCCCCGAAAGCGATCCGGTCGGCACTTTGTCCCTGGATTCCCTTCACCGGAAGAAGGGACAAATAGGTTCTTACTTCCTTGCCGGCAGTGGCGATATCACGGAAGGATACCCCATGCTGAGACCGGTTTCCCTGAAATCTGGAATCCAGCTCATAAAAAATATCCGGCATGGCATTCCAGGCATGCAGGCTGAAGTCTTTCTCCCCGGACAATTCATTTTCCTTCAGAAGACGGGCATTATTTTTAACGTACATGGATGCTCCATCAAAGATTCCGCTGCGAATCTCCTGCCACAGGTCACGGTAAGGCAGCAGCCCTCTGGCTCTCCGGTATTCTACCATCTGACCGGTGCACTCCGGATGGGCGATGAGAAAGGAATCGCACAGATTCATAAAATACTCCCGGTTATCCGCCACCAGGTGCAGCTGATCCCGAAAACGAAACATCCCCCGCAAGGCATTATTCGGGTCTTCATGGTAGAGCAGGTTAGCCATCTCCAGAAGATACAGGTTGCCGTAATGAAGATGTTTCTTCTCACACTCCTCATCCCGGAACCAGGGTATCAAGGTAAAATAACATCCAATCTGTTCATCTGTGAGTTCGTCAGGAAAACGAACTCCCTTATTTAGCGGAACAAAGCCCCTCTCCGGAAATGAAGTGGCATAGATTTCTCTTAGATACTGCACCTCCTCCTGGAAGAGCAGACCTTCATCCGGGGCAAAATTGTAGAAAAATGCCCCTCTTCTCTTATTTTTTTCCCGTTCCACATATTTCCGGAAATCATTCATCGTCTTCATCCGGCTTCCCCCTTCCAAAGACACCCTTTGATTCTAAGGCCCTAATACTCCATATTAAGGTTATTATAGCATGATACCAGAATGAAATCAGTAAAAATCTACGTGGATGTTATAGTAGTATAATATAAAAAACCAGGCAGGCGGTTGATCTACCTCTATCATCCCGCACTGCCTGAGTTTGATTGTTTTTATATTATGTTTTCTTTAATTATTATTTCTGGTTCTCAACGATGTTCTTTACGATTTCTTTAACTGCGTCTTTGTTGAAGTCTTCTGCAGTCCACTCTACAGCTGTGAACTCTTCAGCGTTCTTGTACTCAGTTTTGTTGATCGTGATGTTGAACTTGATGAGCTTTGCAAGACCTTCCCAGTCTTCTTTCTCGATGGCTTCCTTAACAGCCTTCTCTGCCTTTGCTTCCTTCTCAGCTGCTTCCTTAGCGGCTTTCTCTTTTGCTTCTTTCTCAGCTGCTTCCTTAGCGGCCTTCTCTTCAGCGGCTTTCTTAGCGGCTTCTTCAGCGGCTTTCTCTTCAGCAATTCTTGCTTCCTCAGCTGCCTTCTCCTCAGCGATTCTTGCTTCCTCAGCTGCCTTTTCTTCAGCGATTCTTGCTTCTTCAGCTGCTTTCTCCTCAGCGATTCTTGCTTCCTCGGCTGCTTTCTCTTCGGCTTCTTTCTTAGCTGCCTCCTCAGCTGCTTTCTCCTCTGCAGCTTTCTTAGCTGCTTCTTCAGCTGCTTTTGCTTCTTCAGCTGCTTTTGCTTCTTCGGCTGCTTTCTTTTCTGCTGCCTTCTGCTGAGCAATCTTTGCTTCCTCGGCTGCCATTTCTTTGGCTACTTTCTCATCTACCTGAGCTTCTGCAACTGCCTCTTCTTCCTTTACTTCTGCTGCTTTTGCCTCTGCCTCAGCTTTCTCTTTGGCTGCTTTCTCTTTTGCTGCCTTTTCCTTAGCTGCTTTCTCTTTGGCTGCTTTTTCTTTCTCAGCTTTTTCTTTAGCTGCCTTTTCTTTTGCTGCCTTTTCCTTAGCTGCTTTTTCTTTCTCGGCTTTTTCTTTGGCTGCTTTTTCTTCTGCAGCTTTCTTGTCTGCAGTTTTTTTGTCTGCAGCTTTCTTGTCTGCTGCTTTCTTATCTGCTTTTTTCTTTGTTAATGTAGTTTCTTTCTCTTCTGTTGCTTTCTTCTCAGTTTTCTGAGTCTCAGCTTTCTGAGCTTCTGTCTTCTGAGTTTCAGCTTTCTTGGTTGTTGTTTCTTTCTTAGTAACCGGTTTTGTAACTTCCTTAGCTGCCTCAACCTGTGTGGTAGCTACAGTCTGTGTAGATGTTTCTGCTTTATGTGTATTTCCACCGCAAGCTGTTAAACCAACTGCCATAACTGCTACTGCTAAAAATCCTAATGCTTTCTTTCTCATTGTTTTCTCCTCCTAAAATCTATCTGTTTTTTTTCCTGTTTTTTTCCTTACACCTCTTATTACGATAGATTTGGAAGGGGGGATAAAAAATTTTTAAACTTTTTTTTCGACTTTATTTTCGACTTTATTTTCGACTTTATCTTTTGAAAATAAATCATCATTTGGTACAGTACAGAGAAATTATGGTATATTCTTTATGTAATACTATAAAGAAATAAGAGTTCAAATTAATATAGAACAGGAGGCGTTTGAATATACATGGATAAATACATAGCATCAATCATAACCCCGTTTCATAATCGCGCTTCCGCAGCTCATCGGGTATGTTTATTTTATTAACCACGCTTCGACATTGCAATCGGGAATACCGGTATCTCCCGAGTCTCTCATGAGCTACACAAAAGATCTTTTCAAAGGGATTGATCTCGGCATCGATTTCGGACTCGATATGCGTTATATTTTCTGGCTCTTTGCCTGGGGTCTTAGTATCAGTCTCCAGCATATGCCACAGATCACTGATGAGCAGCGTGCTGAATTCCGCGATACTTTTGGCAAGTATTTTGATCTGGTAGAACCTCTTGAAAGTGACGAGAAGTTTTTCCCCGGAACAAAAGCCCAGGTACATATGGATTTTTGCCGAAGCAATATACTAGGTGATGCTAAAGAAAGCATAACCAATGCCGAGAGAAATGCATTGCTCCAGATCCTTCAGGATAATAGATCAACCGATTACGGAAGGTCATACGGGTTCTCTGCTATCCATACATATCAGGCTTTCTTTGATAAAGTTCCTGTGACTGATTATCAGACTTATGAACCTATGATTAATCTCATCGACAGGCTCGACGAGAAGAACCTTCTTTTCAAGGAGGATCTGCAGGGGTTTGCCATGACCAGCGGGAAGCAGGACAAACCGAAACTAATCCCCTATAATGCGTCTCACATCAGACCTTATATCGATGCACTTGTCAGTGAGTTTAACAGTGTGGACAGCAGCACATTTCTGATCATGTCCAGCATCTTGGATGAAAAGGCTGAGATCGGACGTGATACGGTTACAGGCGTAGCTTTGCGCAGGCTGGACAAGAGTCTTTTGTACAGCTCACATGCACGCGCACATAAATACGGCAGTATCACGTCTCCAAGAGATGTGGTCTTTCCGGAGGAGCATTTTGATTCCAGGAATCTCTGCCTCGTTTTTGCCCTGGCAGATCCTGATGTTGAGCAGATCATTGCTCCTTTTACCTGGAATATACTGGAGTATTTTGAATATCTTGAGAATAACCACCGGAAGATTGTTGAGCAGATCAGGACAGGCAATGTCTTCGTCAACAAGATGTCAAGAGAGCTGCTTGACAGGCAGAAGGCTCAGTTTGTTGCTGACCCGGAGAGAGCGGATGAACTTGAGGCAATCTTTGCCGAGGGGTTTGACGAACCCGTGATCAAAAAGATCTGGCCTGGATTCAGGAGGATCGTTGCAGTCGGAACAGCTCCCTTCCGAATCTATACGGATGCACTAAAGCGATATGCAGACGATGACATCATCTTCGATAATGGATACTATGCCGCCTCAGAAGCTGTGATCGGCCGTTCCTTAGGACCGGGTTCCGATGAATACATACTGCTTACAAACCATGATTTCTTTGAATTCCTTCCGGCAGGACAGACCCCTTCGAAAAAAACACTGCTGCAGGCTAAGGATGTAAAACCGGGCTCGGATTATGAAGTATTCGTTACCAATACTGCTGGCCTATATCGCTACAGACTCGGTGACATCATACATATTGTACGGATGAAAGATTCGATACCTGTGTTCACCTATTTACGCAGGTACTATGAGGTTTGTCATGTGAGGAATGTCACACTGAATCTGAATGATTTCGAGAAAGTCATCCCTGAACTTGAAAAGGAAACCGGAATCGATATTCGTGATTACTGTATTGAGGCGCTTACAGATCAGAATGCATTCCACCTGATGATAGAGCTGTCCCCAATTGAAGAATTAAGGCCGGTCATCAGGGATCTGGATATGCAGCAGCTGTCAAAGACAGCGGAAAAGCTGTTCTGCAGTCACTTTGACAGTTATGCAGAGGCAAGGAAGACCGGGGAGATTGCTCCGGTTCACGTCAGTCTTCTTGAACCCGGGACACAGCTTTTGTATCGGGATAAATACGCTTTTGACCAGAAATGTTCAGAGGAACAGCTGAAGCCTGTGAGAATACTGGATGCTGTAGAAAAATCAAAGTTCTTCCACGCCTTTATTCTGAAGTAAACAGAAGCCGGTAACTATGAAGAGCAACAAAACGGGGGAGCACAAAACAGCCGGCATCGGGCGTGGCGGAAACCGGCAGGTTTTCGATATATATAGAAAATGGAATCCTGGGAAGAGAGTCCTGGATAGGAGGGAGGCCACCAGGCAACGGGGTCAGACTGTTTGCACAGTTTGTGTCAGCGAGGTTTGTGCTAGCTTCCGCCACCGAGCGCTTGTTTGAGCGGAGCCGGCATTGGAAGACAGATTGATCAGACAAACTGGCGGAGCGAGTTTGCGCGAATGGCGGATAATCGGCGCGCGAACCGAGGTAGCAAACGCAACCTGTCTGACCCCATTGCCTGATGGCCACTCTAAAAAAGAAATCGTCAGGATTCCATATATCAGAACACATGAAAACCTGACGGTTAGGGGGTTGTTTTGTGCGACAGCCCCGTTTTTAGATTTAATCAAAATTTATCTCCGGATGCATCTCCTGAGGCGTATGCCATTCAATGCCGTACCTCTCACGGTAGATCCTTTTCTCGATGGCCCAGATAGCATGACAGGAACCCAGAATAGGGGTACTGAATTCATTTTCCTTATTATATAGTTCTTCTGCCTCCTTGGAAACCTCATCCTTTACTTTAAGATATAGCTGGTACTGTTCGTCGTCCTCCACCTCGCGATCATATCCACCTCCGCCAAAAAGAGCCGACAGATCGGGAAGGATGGTATCTTTCTCTCCGGGAATCGTCTGCATGATCTCAGTTAGTTTCTCCTCAAAAGATGATATTTTCGATTTTTCTTTTTTCATGTCCGTTCCCCCTTCTTTGAGTATAGACTGATGATACGCTTTACAGATATTTTACTATCATTATATATATAATACCAGTTACACTTTGGCAAAGACCAGGCTTTTCTGATTTTTCCATCTGCTGAAATTTTAAAACCAAAAAAAGATCTTGCTGAATTATCTTCAACAAGATCTTAATCAGTTTGTAATCATATGTTATTACTCAGCTGCACCTTCGAGCTCATTGTCCACATCATCCAGCATTCCATAATAATAGTCATAGTTATTTTGGAAGGAATCCAGATACTCTTTATTATTAGAATGATGCAGATTATGAATATACTGATGTTCCATGCCGATAATGCTGTTATCTTTCATACTGACGATGAAGACCGCAAGGTCAGAACACTGGTCGGAGATCCGCTCCATATTGGTCAGCATATTTTCAAACTGGAGGCCGCTGTAGATATCACATTCATTCCTGGTCATACGACGGATGTGATGGGTTCTCAGAGTCTCAACCAGGGAGTCGATAACCTCCTCCACCGGTTCGATCTGTCTGGCAAGTTCCACATCGTTATTGCGGAAGGCATCCCCGGTCATCTTCAGGATATCCCTCAAGGCTTTTGTCACGATGCCGAACTCTCTCCTGGCAGCCTCGGATAATGTGCCGCCATCCTTATGGAGATTCTCGATGGCATAGGTCAGGTTTACTGCATGGTCACCGATTCTCTCGAAGCAGTTAAGTGCCTTAATCAGGAAACTCTGATAGATACTGTCCTGTTCCTGGGTAATATATGGGGAGATATCGATGATGTACTGATTTGACGCATCGGCCAGACGGTCCAGGAGGTCTTCCCTTTCATGAATTCTGCCGATACGTTTGATATCATATTCATGAAATACATCGATTGCTGCATTAAAGTTATGCGTTGCAATCTCTTCCATATGCTTAACTGCGTTGGTGGCCTGGTCAAATGCAAGAACCGGGCTGGTAATCAGTCGGCTGTCAAGCAGACGAAGCTGTTCTTCGATCAATGCGTCCTCGTTCTCCACCGGCTTGTCCGGTACTAAACGTTCTGCCAGATTGGCAAATGCACCGGAAAACGGAAGCAAAAGCACAGCAGGAATCAAACGGAAGCAGCCATGGACGTTAGCCACACCTCCGGAATTCAGGATGCTGTTCCAGAAAGTGTCATTTAAAAGTCCTGTCACACGTAAAACAGTCAGCACTACGATGATCAATGTGGCAGCACAGATATTATAGATCACATGTACCAGAGCGGTACGGATCTGATTAGGTTTGGCGCCGATTCGGCTTACCAGGAAAGTGGTAAGACAGTCACCGATATTAACACCGATGATCACGGCGAATACGCCACAAAAACGAACACCCACGGAAGATGCCATGGACTGAAGGATACCGACTACTGCGGAGGAACTCTGCAGGAGGGCGGTTACACCGACACCGGAAAGAAATCCTAAAAGATAATTATCTTCAAATTTCATAAGGATGGCACTTAAGCCCTCCCCCATCTCGGAAACCGCATTGCCCATAAAGATCAGGCCCATAAAGAGGATACCAAAACCGATGGCGATGGACCCTACGTTATGAAAACGGTCATCTTTCATGAACATGATTAGTACGATACCGATGATCAAGGCAACCGGTGCCAGATTGTCTGCCTTGAAAAAATACAGCAAACTGGTGGATCCGGCGGAAACGTCCATCAATCGGATGATCTGAGCGGTGATGGCTGTACCAACGTTGGCGCCCAGAACGATACCAATGGACTGACGGAAAGTAAGGAATCCGGCACCTACCAGACCTACCGTCAATACGATGGTAGCCGTAGAGCTCTGGATCATACAAGTAACAAGCATACCAAAGATAAATCCCATAGCAGGCTTATTGGTAACCTTTGCAAGGGCAGCCTTCATGGCTCCGCCGGAGGACTTCTTCAACTCATCCCCCATCATACGCATTCCGTACAGGAATAAGGACAGGCCGCCTAATACTGCGATAATTTTATAAAATATATCCACTTTTTCTCTCCTTTTCCGAAAAAAATCAAATATATTATAAATGCTAGAAAATAGAAAGTCTAGTGTAATATTTTACGATTCATTCATACATAATTCACAGTTTTTTTACATATTGTTTAATCTTATCCTTCTTTTCTTGCTCTTTCCAGGGCCGCTGCAATCACCTGATCCATGTCATAATACTTGTACTCTCCCAGCCTGCCGCCAAAGATTACCTTCTCCTCCTGGTCGGCCAGGGCTTTATATTTAAGATAAAGGGTAGAGTTTTTCTCGTCATTTACCGGGTAATAGGGTTCATCCCCTGGTTTCCACTCGGAACTGAACTCCCGGGAAATCACTGTTTTAGGCAGGTCATTTCCTTCCTCATCCTTACCGAACTCAAACCACTTGTGCTCGATAATACGTGTCCATGGAGTCTCGCGGTCTGTGTAATTCACCGCTGCATTTCCCTGGAAATTAGGCTGATCCAGCAATTCCGTCTCAAAGCGGACAGACCTGTACTCCAGATAACCCAATTCATAGCCAAAGTAAGAATCGATGGGACCGGTGTAGACCACTTTCTCCGCCATACTGTCCCATTTCTCCTTATCTGACAGATAATCTTCCTCCAGGATTACCTCGATGCCTTCCAGCATGTTGGCTACCATCCGTGTATAACCGCCAATAGGGATTCCCTGGTACAGGGCGTTAAAATAATTGTTATCAAAGGTCAGACGCACCGGAAGTCTCTTGATGATAAATGCCGGAAGCTCTGTGCAGGGGCGCCCCCACTGCTTTTCCGTATAACCTTTCACCAGCTTCTCATAGATGTCGGTTCCCACCAGGCTGATAGCCTGCTCTTCCAGATTCTTAGGCTCCGTGATACCGGCTTCTCTCCTCTGGTCTTCAATCTTAACTGCTGCTTCCTGGGGAGTCACCACACCCCACATTTTGTTAAAAGTATACATATTAAAAGGAAGCGAGTACAATTCTCCCTGATAATTGGCAACCGGCGAGTTGGTAAAGCGGTTGAATACCGCATAATCATTCACATAATCCCACACCTCTTTATTATTAGTATGGAAAATATGGGCTCCATACTTATGGACATGGATCTTCTCCACTTCCTCCGTATACACATTTCCGGCGATATGGGGCCTCTTGTCGATAACAAGAACCTTCTTGCCCGCTTTCCTCATCTCATTTGCAAACACAGCGCCATACAATCCGGCACCAACAATCAGATAGTCGTACATAATGCTTCCTTTCTATATCGGCTTAGGATTTACCCTGCCTTATTATTATACCTACCTATAACAAACTCAACAGTTCCTCTTTATCGATCAAAATGCTGGAAATACCTTCGCCTGACAGTACATCTTCAGCAAGCTTGGCTTTTGTCTGCTGCAATTTGACAATCTGCTGCTCGATGGTCTTTGCTGCTATCAACTGATAGACGACCACCGTATTCTCCTGACCGATCCTGTGGGTTCGGTCCGTTGCCTGATTCTGGGCAGCTACATTCCACCAAGGGTCATAATGAATCACAATATCAGCCGCCGTAAGATTCAGACCGGTTCCGCCGGCCTTCAAAGAGATACAGAAAACCGGGATATCATCATGAGCAAAAGATTCCACCATCTCCATACGGTCCTTTTTTCCTGTGCTTCCATCGATGCGATGATAATTGATTTTCTTATCTTTAAGCTCTTCACATAAGATATCAAGCACCTTTGTAAACTGGGAGAAGAGCAGGATCTTATGGCCTCCTTCCATCGCTTGATGGATCAGTTCCATGCAGGCTTCTTTCTTGGCATTTCCGCCTTTATATTTTTCCAGAAGCACCTCAGGTCCACAGCATATTTGACGAAGCTTGGTCAATTCTGCAAGAATCTCAATCTTACCATTATGGAACTCTTCAGCACTTTTCTCATCCAGTGATAAACGAAGACGCTCCGCATAAGCATCATACAGCTTCCTCTGCTCCTTCTCCAACTCCACTGTTATTGTCTCTTCCAGCTTATCCGGAAGGTCCTTCAGGACATCTTTCTTTAATCTCCGTAAGACAAATGGATGTACCATCCTTCGGAGCCTTTCCATTACTTTCTGATCTTTGTTGTTGATAACGGGAGCCTCATACTCCGCACGAA
This sequence comes from Anaerobutyricum sp., assembly GCA_045226235.1. Taxonomy (GTDB): domain Bacteria; phylum Bacillota; class Clostridia; order Lachnospirales; family Lachnospiraceae; genus Anaerobutyricum. Next base: position 2,683 of record JBGVCE010000113.1, on the reverse strand, counting down.
ATCTGGAATAATTAAAGAGAAAACCAGGCATCAGATAATCAAAGATGCTCCAAAGTTCACTAAGACGATTCTCTATAGGAGTTCCGGTTAAGGCCATCCGGAATTGGCTGTTTATCAGACGGACTCCTTTCGATACCTGAGTCATCTGATTCTTGATATACTGAGCCTCATCAATTATCTCATTTGCAAATATGACATCTTCATATTCTGCCACATCCCTCTTCAATAAATCATAGGAAGTGATGTAGATGTCTGCAGTATCACCTTTCTTTATCCTATGAATGATCTCCTGGCGTTCTTTTATGGTCCCGGCAATCACTTTACAACGAAGGGAAGGTGTGAATGTTTCCACTTCCTTTTTCCAGTTATAAAGCAAAGAGGCCGGGGTGATGATCAAAGTTCGAATCCAGTCTCCTGACTTGCCCTCCTCCTTTTCAGAGAGCAGAAATGCAAGAATCTGCAGAGTTTTGCCAAGGCCCATATCATCCGCTAAAATTCCGCCAAATCCATTACTTTTCAACATCTTTATCCAACGGAACCCCTCCTTCTGATATCTTCTCATAACGTCAGCCAGAGTATCCGGAACCTGATAATTCCAGGAATCCTCTGACTTCAGGTTTTGTGCCAGTCGACGAAATTCATCCGTTTCCTGTAAAGAGATGTCATTCCTCTTTCCAAGCATTTCTTCATAATAAAGTGCCCGGTACAATGGAATCTTCATGGCCTCAGGATTCTTACTGCCGTAATTCTTAAAGACTTCCGCCAAGGTTTCCCAAACCTCAGTGGATTTTTTATCAAATGAGATGAATTCCCCATTCTTCAAACGGGTATATTTTTTCTTTCGGCTGTAGGCATTTAAAACCTGGATCATCTCCTGCCTATCCATGATATTGGACTGCAATGACATTATAAAACTACCTGAATCCATTTGAATGCCCACGGTGACACTACCTGCCTGCCGAATTTTAAGCTTTTTCATGGAGTCAGAGATATAAACTTCACCAATCTCAGATAAGTGAGAAATTCGTTCAGTGAGGAAAAGATAAAGCTCGTTTTCATTGCATTGACAATAAATCATTTTTTCTTCGGCATCAAAAGCATTGAAAAATCCCCATAGTTTCTTTGCCGTATTCTCCTCTTCTGGCAGATTTCGGAATCTTTTATCTTTCTTCTGATCAAATATATTATATTTATTATCATTTTTGGTATAAGCAGCCAATACCTTGCAGGAAATCAGATATTCCTGGGAATAATCCAGATATATTTGTATCCGGGGAATTTCAGGAAGGTAGATTTGGGGTAACATTCCGTAAAATGATACATGCTCAAAACCGGGATCCATCTTCCTGAGCACATCACAGACAGCAGGGATATCTTTATCCTGAACGTACAGGTCCTTTTTATATTTTCCTGCTTCTATCAGAGCCTTTCTTGTCTCCCACTGGCGGGCAGACAGACGGATCACCCAATCATCTTGTCTTAAATACATACCAGACAGACCACTTCCTATCAACTTCTCATCGCGAAGTTTAAGGCTTGCTCCAAACGTTTCTTTGACCATCTCTATCCCGGATGATTCCCGGTCAAGTTCCACCATACAGGTATGTCCGTCAAGGATTACTTTTTTTCTGTCCATCAGCTCCATAAAAGCATCCAACTCCCGACCTCCCAACAAGAAGGCCCTCCTTTCAGAACCGGTGAAAGGAAGAATGGTATGATCTCTTGCCACCCTCTTGTAGCTTTCATACAAGGTCAGGAAAAAATCCATAATCTCTCCATCTTCTCTGCTAAAGTGCTCCTTTCCCACAGGGAAAAAATAATTTTTTCCAAAAGAGTATGGCATATTATCCCGGTAAGCCTCCAGTAATTCCTGCTGCTGACGAATCACGTAATGCCTTCCAGGTCCGGCTTTTATCTCCACACTTACAACTCCCTGGAGCGGTATAAGAATACATTCCAGGGAAATTTGACTTCCCGACCTGATTTTTCTGCCTGAATTCCAATTATCATTCAGTCCGGGCTTCTGCTTTGGATCCGAGATCCATATTGGCTTCCCCTTAGATTTCGCAGATCTGCCAGCCATCTTTTTAAAACGATTCAAAGATGAATCTGTTCTGCGCAATACTCCGGGAATCAGAGGATCCTCAATTTGTGTTATCCTCTGGATTTCCTTTTCCAGATCGGTTCCTCTCAGCGCTTCCACACCATGGCTGTCGATAAAATAAGCCATTAATAATGCTTCTGTATGCACGCAGCTGTAGGTGGATGACATAAATGTTCCACAATCACAATGTGCGCAAACAAATTCCCCGTATTTCTGATCGATACATATCTCAGCCCGGTGATATCTTTCATCTGCTCCGATAACAGACAGATTCTCATGATACAAGAGAAGAAACTCCTCCATTTCACCAAATACTTCCTGGCCGCTGTATCTCCATTTAGTAGAATTCATACCGGCAGTGCCTGCCTTCTGTCCATATGTAATTTTCTGCGAAAGAGCAGCCTCCGCTCCTTTAGCCAGCCTCGTCAGACCAAAATCCCTGACAGCCTGAGGTAAACCGTATCTCATCTGCATCTGATCCTTTATCTGTTAGTTTTTATTCCAAAAGGAATCACCTGCTCATTTTACTGATTTCTTCCTCCGTGTAACCATGCAGATCAACCGAACGAACACCGGATC
>JBGVCE010000112.1:0-2628 GCA_045226235.1 Anaerobutyricum sp. | reverse complement strand
TCTGGAATGCTCCAGACACTCTTTTACAGCCTCCAAACGTAGGATTCTATCCTCTGACACTTCATCTGGCCCAGCATTCTTTTTCTCAGGCAAACCGTAGATAATACCCATATGTTCCTTGGGAAGTGGAAAATCCACCCTGTTTCCCCTGTGCTCGGAAGCAATCCGGATCAGTGCGTGTATAATCTGATCCTGCGGGATTACCTGACTGATGATCTCCTCGGAATCCACTCCATTCATCAGGCTTATGACGGTAGTATTCTTATCGGCCACCCTTCTGATCTCCGGTAAGGCATTGCTGAGTGCTCCGTATTTCAGACAGATAAACAAGAGATCCACACCGTGGGCCTCATCCGGAGTTTTTACATTTAGACGATAGGGGACCCCGTTAATCACCAGACCTTCCTCTTTCAGACGTCTGCCCCGGTCGCCCTCAGCAATCACCCACAGATTCTTACCGTAGGTCTCCTGAAATCCATACAGGAGGTATGCGCCGATGGCTCCGGCTCCCAATATAGCAATCGATTTAATGCTATGACTCATGATTATGTATCCTCCGGGGGCTTTTTCTTAATTATACTATAATTTCATAGATATAATAGTTTCAATAATCTTAAAATGCTTAACTTTTTTACAATCAAAAAGAATCTGATTAAAAAATAAAAATAGGACTTGCATTTTTTGATTCCCTATGTTAGAATCTTAATTCGTAAGCGGATATGGCGGAATTGGCAGACGCGCTAGATTCAGGTTCTAGTGAGCAATATCGCTCATGCAAGTTCAAGTCTTGTTATCCGCATACTGAGTATGATCCGGAGAATAGCTGATAAAGCCATTCTCCGGGTTTTCTTTTTCTATGCGGCTTTGTTTGTATGTGCTTGTACGTACTGTTTATGCACTTCTCCGGCTATTACAGGGTTCTTTCCATGATCTTCACGGTAGTCTGTCGCGGTTGTACATTCTTTAGATAGTGAAGCGTCATGGACAGGGTAGTATGCCCTAAAAGCCGCTGAATCTCCTGGATTGGAGTGCCGGACAGATAAAGGATCGATGCCACGGTAAACCGGATAGAATGGCTTCCACGTCCTTTGGGATCGATACCGACCTCTTCACAGTATTTCCTCAGATGCTCATTAAAGGTCTGTGTATAGAGCTGTTTCCCCTTATACATGAAGATGAATTCACCATCCGGGTTGATCTCCCGGACCTTTTCCAATATCTCCAGGGCTTTTGATGTCAATGTAATCCACCGATATCCTGCATCACTATTTCCTTTTACGTGATCAACGGACTCATAGCTGCCGGGTGAAAATGTACCGTCATCCAGCAGATCATTGGACAGGACAACCTGGCCTTCTACATAGAGTTCATTTCCTTTGAGATTCTTCCACTTCAACGCTCGCAACTCTCCAATCCTTAAAGTGACAAAGAAATCGAACTGGATGGCCAGAGAATACATTTCATCGATGCCATACTCTTCTTTGTTTTTTAAATATTTAAGGAGTTTCTTGCGTTCGTCGGAATTGAATGCCTTTTCTTTTTTGGAATTAACCGGCTTTAATGGAAACTGTCTCATATCGATCTCACGTATTGGATTGCTTGTCACAATCGAGATTTCATTGATCGCATAGGAATACATGCCGTTGATAATAATCTTGACATCATTGAATCCTCTGGATGTCAGGGAACGGTCTTTGGTCCACTCCCGGAATAGAGCAGTAAAGTCCTTAGGAGTCAGATTTCTGAGAGGAATTTTGGAAATGGCTGTTCCCTCCAGGTATTTACGCCATTTTTGTTGGTAAATCTGCAGGCTTTTTGCAGTAGTTGGGGTGTGATCTCTTTTCCACATCAGCCAGAGTGGGAAGATGTCTTCCATGGTATAATTCTCACAGCCGTACTCCATTGCATACAGTTTCTCATACAGAGCATCTTCGTTGCTTGCAGCAATCTGCTTCCGGTTGATGAGAACATATACCTGCCTCCCATCTTTGCGATGTTTGATCTTATCCTGATATTTTTCTTTTATTCTGTTGTAATTTTTCATTTTTTCCAGGGTTTTCAGAATCTCTGCTGAATCCATAGTACCATTGTTGAACAGATCCAGTAAAGATGGAATAGCAGAAGGGGAAAGAAAACTTCCTCTTCCGGTAAGATTATTATTTTGAAAGTTTTCTATAACACCGCCCCTTTCTGTCCGGCGGCACAAAGAGTTCATTCAGGATATACGAGATGTGGTTGAGTGGAGTGTGCGCTATACCGGTCGTTGCGTTGGGATTATCATGGGAATGGTTGGATAATAAAATAGTTTTACATTCAAATATGCTCATGTTAGTTTTCCTTTCTGTGATGATTCATATAGTTGACTGAAACTGATTATTGTGACTTATCAGTGGATCAGGCCATCCTAAGGTTCAATGTGATCATGATTTCACCTCCCTTCATTTGTTTTACATAAATAACCGGATTTCCAACCGGTGTATTACTCAGTTATTGATCTATTGTTCTTACTCTTATTATTCTTAATAGGTGCCAGTTTTCCGATCATGTGATGTTCAGAATACTGGTCATGTGATGTCCGGTTTTCCGGTCCTCTCATGTTCAGTTTTCCGGACACCGGAATTCTGGTCC
>JBGVCE010000111.1:0-4580 GCA_045226235.1 Anaerobutyricum sp. | reverse complement strand
TACCGTGGCCCTCCATATAATCGCGGAGGCCCAGAAGAGGGACGGCATCGCAGGTTTTGTGGATGCGGAGCATGCCCTGGACCCCATCTATGCGAAGAATATCGGTGTGGATATCGATAATCTCTACATTTCCCAGCCGGATAACGGCGAGCAGGCTCTGGAGATTGCGGAGACCATGATCCGTTCCGGCGCTATTGATATCGTCGTAATCGACTCTGTGGCAGCCCTGGTTCCCAAGGCTGAGATCGACGGAGATATGGATGATCTCCAGGTTGGCCTCCATGCCAGACTTATGTCCAAGGCCATGAGGAAGCTCACCGGTGTCATCGATAAGTCAAACTGCGTGGTGGTATTTATCAACCAGCTCCGTGAGAAGGTGGGAATCATGTTCGGTAATCCGGAGACCACCACCGGAGGACGCGCACTGAAGTTCTATTCCTCCGTCCGCATGGATGTCCGCAGGGTGGAAACCATCAAGCAGGGCGGGGAAGTGATCGGAAACCACACCCGTGTTAAGATCGTTAAGAATAAGGTTGCACCGCCTTTCCGTGAGGCGGAGTTCGACATCATGTTCGGAAAGGGGATCTCCAGAGAGGGAGACCTCATCGACCTGGGCGTGAAGGTAGATGCGGTGAAGAAGAGCGGCGCCTGGTATTCCTACAATGGCGAGAAGATCGGCCAGGGCAGGGAGAATGCCAAGCTTTATCTTAAGGAACATCCGGCTGTCATGGCTGAGGTGGAGAGGAAGGTCAGGGAGTTCTACAACCTTCCTGAAGATGAGTACATGAAGGCCCAGGCCGGCCAGGGAGAAGCAGATCCGGCAGGCATGGAGTGAGAATCTCTGAGGGACCATGGATTATCGTATCGCAATTAAGAAGACAAAAGGAAAGAAGCTGTATGTAGATCCCATGGAGGAGGAAGGGTTCTTTCTCTATCCCGGTGAGATCCGGAAGGCAGGCCTGAAGGAGGGTATGATCATCTCCGATGATGATCTCCTGGCCATCCATGAGGAGTATGCCATCCCCAGAGCCAGAAGGCATGCCTTAGGGCTGCTGGCCAGGAAGGATATGACTCAGAAGGAGCTGGTGGAGAAACTGGAGAAGTCTTTAAATGATTCCCGTTCCATCGCCGCTGCCATGGCCTTTGTCACGGAGCATGGCTACATCGATGATGAGAGGTATGTGGAAGACTACATCTATTCCCACAGGGGCAAGAAAAGCTTTCTCCAGATAAAGGAGGTCCTGCTCCGGAAAGGGGTAGCGGGGGATATCATCCGCAGGGTCATGGAGGAGGAGGGACAGCAGTCCGCGGAGGACATCCGTCCACTGGTGGAGAAATATGCCCGGAAGTTCCCGGAGCTTGACTACACATCCACCCGGAAGATCCTGATGCATTTTGGAAGGAAGGGTTATTCCATCCACACGGTTCAGGAGATTCTCCGGGATCTGCAGATGGCTGATGAATGATCAATAGATTAAGAATTACTATATGAGCCGCCTGAAAACAGAGGATTTGTTTTCAGACAGCTCATTTTTTATTAGGATACTAGATAATTGTGGCTAGATATATTATAATATTTATTATCATATTAATAGTTACCCATAAAAATAATTGCAACAGTACAGATAAGATATAAAGAATAAGGAGATCTAACTATGAAGTACATGTATCAGCCGCTTAAGATAGGTCCTATGACCGTGAATAACCGTTTTATGGTACCCCCCATGTCCAACAATTATGCCATCGCCACGGGGGAACTGAGTGAACGCTCTCTTGCTTACTACCGAGAGAGGGCAAAGGGTGGTTTCGGCCTGATTACCATAGAGGCCACCGTTATTGACCCCACCGCCAAGGGCGGTCCCAAGAAACACTGTCTCTACGATGACAGTATGATCGATGCTTTGAAAAGAACCGTGGATGCCTGCCACACCTATGGTTCAAAGGTGATGGTACAGCTTCAGCAGGCCGGGCCGGAGGGCAGTGCCAAGGCTGCCGGATATCCTCTTAAGTCCGCTTCCAGGATCCAGGCTTCCTGCAACAAAGATATCCCCATGGAGATGACCACAGAGCAGATCTATGATCTGGCAGAGTTATATGGGGATGCTGCAGTCCGGGCCAAGAAGGCAGGGGTGGATGCCGTTGAGATTCATATGGCACACGGCTACCTTGTATCCAGTTTTATCTCTCCCCAGACCAACAAACGTCTTGATGAGTTCGGGGGATGTTTTGAAAACAGGATGCGTCTGCCCAGACTGATCATCGATAATATCAGACGTAAGGTCGGTCACAATATCGCCCTGCTGGCCAGGATCAACAGCTGCGATGAGACATTGGGAGGAGTAACCGTTGAGGATGCCCAGGCCATCGCCGCCTACCTGGAAGAAGCCGGCATCGACGCTGTGGATGTATCCAGGAGTATTCATCTGAAGGATGAATATATGTGGGCACCTTCCTGCATCCACCAGGGATTTAACCTGGATCATGTTAAGAAGATTAAAGATGTGGTCGATATTCCTGTGATCACTGTTGGCCGTTATAATGATCCTTATCTTCCGGAATTAGTGATTCGGAAAGGTTATGCTGACATGATTGCCATGGGCAGACAGTCCATCGCCGATCCCCATTTTCCAAACAAAGCAGCCGGCAACAAGTTCGAGGAGATCACTCCCTGTATCGGATGCCTTCAGGGCTGTGTGGGGAATATGTTTGTAGGTCAGCCAATCGAGTGTCTGGTTAACCCCTTTGTGGGATATGAGAGCCATCTGACGGACAAGGCTGAGAAGGCAAAACGTGTTATGATCGTAGGAGGAGGCATCGGTGGTCTCTTCACCGCATATCAGCTGGCCAGAAAAGGACACCAGGTGGATGTCTATGAGAAAGAGAGTGTTCTGGGAGGACAGATGAGACTGGCTGCCGTTCCTCCGGGAAAAGGCGATATCACCAGTGCCCTTCGCAGCTTCATCGTTCTGTGTGATAAATATAAAGTAAAGATTCATAAAGATACAGAGGTTACGGAAGAGATGATCAGGGAGATCGGTCCGGATGTTCTGGTAATCGCCACAGGTGCCACACCTCTCAGACCTGGTATCCCCGGAATCGATAATACCATTGATGCCATTGACGTATTGGATGGAAGAAAGCAGTGTGGAAAGAAGGTTCTGGTTATCGGAGCCGGCCTGGTGGGATGCGAGACGGCAGATTACCTGGCAGAACGTGGCTTTGATGTCTCCGTTGTGGAGGCCAAGGATGTGATCGCCGAGGATATCATCGGAGAACATCGCATTTATCTGCTTAGAAGCTTTGAGGAGAATCATGTGAAGACCTACGTATCTGAGCCGGTGGAGGAGATCTATGCAGATGGAGTCAGAACGAAGAATCTGGAACTTCGCGGATTTGACACCGTGGTTATGGCATTAGGTTCCAGGAGCTATCAGCCCTTCCCGGAGGGCCTTGTGCCGGAGCAGTATGTGATCGGAGATGCGGTGAAAGCGAGAAGGGCGATTGACGCCTTAAGAGAAGCCAGAGACGTTGTGATTAATGTCTAGAGCAGCTACAATAATGCTTGACTTTTGTAAAAAATAAGTCTAAAATAATATTGTTGTACTTTTATACAATAAAACTAAATAAGGAGGTGCTCCTGTCGGTATGAGTTTAGCGATGTTTATCATCATCTTGATTATCGCTATCATTCTTACAGCAGCGATCTCTTCCTTTGCGGCACTGACTTACCATAAGAATGTGTCGGAGGCCAAGATCGGCAGTGCGGAGGAAAAGGCCAGAGAGATTCTCGATGAGGCTTTAAAAACCGCTGAGACCAAGAAGAGGGAAGCTCTTCTGGAGGCCAAGGAAGAGACACTGAAAGCTAAGAATGAGTTCGAGAAAGAGAATAAAGAACGCCGGGCAGAGCTTCAGCGCTACGAGAAACGTGTTCTCAATAAGGAAGAACAGATTGACCGTAAGCTGGAGAACCTTGAGAAGAAGGAACAATCCCTTTCTCATAAGGAAGCTGCGCTGGATCGTCAGAAAGCTAAGGTTGACGAACTTCATGCTAAGCACACGCAGGAACTGGAAAGAATTTCAGGTTTAACCTCTGAACAAGCAAAAGATTATCTGCTGAAAACTGTTGAAGACGAAGTGAAACATGACATGGCCGTGATGGTGAAAGAACACACTATCCGTGCCAAGGAAGAAGCAAACAAGAAGGCCAAGGATTACGTGGTAACCGCCATCCAGAAATGCGCGGCAGACCATGTGGCCGAGACGACGATTTCTTTGGTTCAGTTGCCCAACGATGAGATGAAGGGTCGAATCATCGGTCGGGAAGGACGTAACATCCGTACTCTTGAGACCTTGACAGGTGTGGATCTCATCATCGATGACACACCTGAGGCAGTGATCCTATCAAGTTTTGATCCTGTCCGCAGAGAAGTGGCCAGAATCGCCCTTGAAAAACTGATCGTGGATGGAAGAATCCATCCGGCCAGAATCGAAGAGATGGTGGAAAAAGCCCAGAATGAAGTGGAGCAGAGCATGAGAGAAGCCGGTGAGGCTGCTGTCATCGAAGCAGGCGTCCACGGTAT
>JBGVCE010000110.1:0-3448 GCA_045226235.1 Anaerobutyricum sp. | reverse complement strand
TCTACCACTCCGCCGACAACCTCGCCGGCACCCAGTTCTTCTACCAGCTGGCATGCACGGTTTATCGCTGCAAGCGCTCTCTGGGGCTCCAGGCCCTTCTCAAACTTTCCGGAAGCATCGGTACGAAGGCCGATTCTCTTAGAAGAAAGACGGATATTGGTACCATCGAAAGTAGCTGCCTCAAAAAGCATGGTCTTGATATCATCGGTTACCATGGAGTTTTCACCGCCCATGATACCACCGATGCCTACAGGGCCTTCCCCGTCATTAATCATGATTACATCATGATCCAGATTTCTCACCTGGCCGTCAAGGGTAGTAAAGGTATCCCCGTCGGAAGCACGTTTTACCACAATCTTATGGCCGCGGATCTTATCCAGGTCATAGGCGTGCATAGGCTGGCCGTACTCTTCCATCACATAGTTGGTGATGTCCACCATATTGTTGATGGGGCGGATACCGCAGGCTGCCAGTCTTCTCTGCATCCATTCCGGTGACGGGGCAAGTTTGATATTCTTCACGACTCTGGCTGTGAAACGATAGCAGAGATCCGGATCCTCGATGGCAACGGAGATGTAATCATTCACATCCTCCTTGTTGCCGCTCTCCTTCACCACCGGTGGGCAGAAGGGTTTATCAAAGGTAGCTGCCGCTTCTCTTGCCATACCGATCATGCTGAAACAATCCACACGGTTGGAAGTAATCTCGAATTCCACCACGGCATCCCTCAGTCCCAGAGCAGCAATGGCGTCATCTCCGGGCTTTAATCCTTTATCTTTCCCGAAAATGTAGATTCCGTTCTCCGGAGCTTCCGGATAGAAATTCCTGTCACTGCCCAGTTCTTCGATGGAACACATCATGCCATAGGATGGCACTCCGCGAAGTTTTCCTTTTTTAATCTTGATACCGCCTTCCGGATTCGGACTTCCGTCGTGGCCGCCTGCCACACGTCCGCCATCCAGAACCACAGGGATGATGGCGCCTTCAAAAACATTGGGAGCGCCTGTTACGATCTGTACATCCTCGGCTTCCCCCACGTTCACCTGGCATACGATCAGTTTGTCTGCATCGGGATGTTTTTCAATCTTATCCACCACGCCCACAACGATCTTCTCCAGGTTCTTATCCAGATAAACCGCGTTCTCCACATGAGAACCGGATAATGTCATCTTGTCCACATACTCCTGAACAGAACAGTCCAGCTCAGGCACATATGCTTTTATCCATGAAATAGGTGTTACCATTCTTATGTTCCTCCTTGTAGATATTAGGAAATGATCAATTAAAACTGTTTCAAAAATCTGGCGTCGTTCTCATATAAGAGACGCATGTCATCGATCTCGTATTTGAGCATGGTGACACGCTCCAGGCCGATACCGAAGGCAAAGCCTGAATACTCTTCCGGATCAATGCCACAGTCAGCCAGAACCTTGGGATGAACCATGCCGCAGCCAAGGATCTCGATCCATCCACTGCCTTTGCACATACGGCATCCCTTGCCGCCACATTTGAAACAGCTAACATCCACTTCTGCGCTGGGCTCTGTAAACGGGAAATGGTGGGGGCGGAACTTTACCTTGGTCTCAGGTCCGAAGAATTCCTGGGCCCACTGCTGTAAGGTGCCCTTCAGGTCAGCGAAAGTGATGTTCTTATCTACCACAAGGCCTTCAAACTGATGGAAGGAAGGAGAATGGGTAGCATCCACTTCATCAGAACGGAAGACACGGCCCGGTGAAACCACGCGGATAGGCATGCGTCCGGTCTCCATGATACGGGCCTGTACGGAAGAAGTCTGGGTCCTCAGAAGAATGTCTTTGGTAATATAAAATGTATCCTGTTCATCCTTGGCCGGATGATTTGCAGGGATATTCAGAAGCTCGAAATTATAGCGGTCGTATTCCACTTCAGGGCCTTCCACCACTTCATAACCCATACCGATGAATACTCTCTCCAGGTCCTCCTGGGCAATCTGGTTGGGGTGACGGTGTCCCACATTAACCTTGGTTCCCGGAAGAGTGACGTCAATTACCTCTCTCTTCATTTTCTCTTCACGGATTCTCTTGAAGATGAGTTCTTTCTCTTTATCAAGTCCTGCTTCGATCAGCTGTCTGGCATCATTTACCATCTGACCTACCTTGGGTCTTTCCTCGGGGGCCACATTCTTCATGCCCTTCAGCAACTGGGATAATTCTCCCTTCTTGCCCAGGTATTTAACCTTCACCTCATTCAGTTCATCCATGCCTGAGGCAGATTGGATTGCCTCCAAAGCACAGTTTTTAATCTGCTCTAACCTTTCTTTCATGCTGCAACTCCTTTTTGATGTTAAATGGGTATTATATAAGTCAGAAATGCTACCGCTGCCTTTGCAGCTTACCGCATTTCTCCAAATCACATCTCACACTGCCGCACTATCGTGCTCGTGTTCGATGTGATTTGTCCTGCCCGGTGTCTGAGCAGTCTTACATGTAAACATGACGACTTGCTCAGCCGTCGTGCAGGGACTTATACAACAAAAAAGTCCCTTGTTACACAAGGGACGAATCATATCGCGGTACCACCCTGATTCCTGATCTAAAGATACTGTCACGGGTGGAATCACAAGCCCGGAAAAATCTATGATCAGGCACTCAAAACACTTAACGCGTGTCAACGTCATCCTTTATCCGGGCAAGGCCACAAAGGGCCCCTTCGCCACGTGAACTCCAGGATGCTGCTCCGGTGTGGAACTTCGAGTACAGAACAGAGCCGAAGAAAACTTTCAGCCAACGATTTTCTCTCTCTGCCAGATGATCTGCCTCTACTTAATGGTATCTACTAAATGGTATATCTACCTGGTAGATCCCTTTCACCTTCATGGCATTTTTCTGCAATCTAGATAATTTTAACAAAGAGCCCTTTCCATGTCAACTAATTTCTTGCGAAAAGGAAGGACACGTAGTACTATATAGGCAACAAAATCATCCGGCGAAAACAATTAAGGAGGAAATCCCCTATGAATGTGAAAGGTCATCTGAAGACAATTAATCATCATAAATACCTTGTAACAGCCATGTGTTTTAAAGTAGGGCTTTACAGGCAAGGATTTCTCCATGACCTGTCAAAATATCACCCAAAGGAATTTCTTCCGGGCGTCAGATATTATCAGGGGAATCGCAGTCCCTATTTCATGGAGAAAAAACTGCACCGCTTCTCCCACGGCTGGCTCCATCACAAGGGAAGGAACCCTCATCATTTTGAGTACTGGATCGATATGAGTCCGGTTCCCGGGGAAGGCTGGGTCGGAATGAAAATGCCGAAACGGTATGTGGCAGAGATGGTTATAGACCGTATCTGCGCCAGCAAGAATTATCAGAAAGAAGCCTACAAAGATGACAGTGCCCTCATCTACTATATGAGAGGAAGGGATAAGCTGCTGATCGATCCGGAGACCGATTTCCTTACACGATAT
>JBGVCE010000109.1:0-3402 GCA_045226235.1 Anaerobutyricum sp. | reverse complement strand
TTTTTAATCAGCGGGTTACACCCGAATCCAAAAGTGCTTTTTGTTGTAGTTGTCATAGTTTCTCTCCTTTACTCTTATTTATTTTTCTCCAAAACGCTTACATATCTATATACGAGCATGCTAACAGGAAGGCTAATTAATAATCAAAAAAGGGGCGTGACCTGCAGGACCAAAATCCTGCTTTCACACCCCTCTGATTTTCTTTTTATAATTCTGCCGGAATCAGATCCGAACTTTATGCTGACTCGCCACATATAGTCCTTCAATAAACGCCTCTCTCGCTGCCCGGCATGCAGCTTCGCTACCGATAATAATACCTCCTCCGGAATTAACCTTTCCAGGGGGATATATATATCTTACCAGCTTTACATCACCTGATTTCAAGGCCTTATCCAAGGCATAGACTGCCTCCACAGGTGAACCGATCATATAGGCATAGGGAGTCCCCTCCGGTACATGCAACTGCTCACTGTAGTACTTCCCCATCTTTGGTATACATTGAGCATAGAATCTGCTGGAGACGTCCCCTTCAAAGAAAAATCCCTCGGAACGAGTCTCCACAAACTCTTTGATATAGCTCAAGGCAGTCTTTACTTTATCCACCGAAGGAGCGGAGAAAGTACCGTAAACGCACCCGCTTACTTTGCTCAGCGTGCTGTGTCCTCCGCCGAAATGCGGCGCCACACGAAGAGCCTTAATCTCCACTTTCTTGGTAGCATCATCCAAGGCCATAAAACAGGGATCGTCATTTGTAGCAGTGAATATTCCGATACTCCTATGTCCTTCGGGAAGATGATACAGTTTTGCGTATTCTTCCGGCACATGGGCGATTACCTTCTGGGAGACGATGTATTCTTTTATTGGAACCAGTTTTTTCATAATAATATCACCTGAGTTCTGCCATGCTAGATATCAGTTAATCTCCATGGGATTAGCATAACAATATTCCACCGTATTCAGGAATGCTTCCGTCGCAGCCCTGCAGGCTGACTCCGTACCATACAGAATCCCGCCTCCCACATTTGTCTTGGTCGGGGCCTTATAGAGATGCGCAATTCTGGCATCTCCGGTTTTCAACGCCTGGTCCAGTGCATATATAGCCGCTACCGGCTCTGCAGTAAGATGCGCTACAGCGCTCTCCAGTGGAATCTGATATTTCTCTAGATAGTAAGGCCCGGAGCGGGGAATCAAATGCGCATAACAGTACCTGTCCTCATCCTCGTCAAACACATAGCATTTTGAATGCCTCTCTATAAAATCTTTTGCGTACAGCATTCCCATCCTTACATCCTGCACTTTGGGTCCGGAAAGCATTCCAATTACAACTCCTCGCACGTGAGCCCAAAGATTTCCCATACCCACATGCGCGCTGTTGACAAAGGCGACCTTTACATCTGCTTTCTTGGTGGCATCGTCAAGAGCAAGGTACAGCACTTCCTCGCAGTCAGTACTTAAAAAACCTATACACTGATGGTCCTGGGGAATATCCAGAAAATCTTTATAAAATTGTGTTACATTTGGTACAATCTGTGCCCGAAGTACACTCGTTTTCTTAATCTTTTTCATTATGATTCATCCCAATCACTAAACACACTAACTTAGTTTAATTATACCATTTCAATCGAAATCTATTTATAAAATCAATCATATCCTCTTGGAAAAAACATATGCTTTTCTTTTTATTAGCATTGACAGTGGAAAAGAAAGTGTGGTATATTATCTTTGCGGTTAGTTTAATCTAACTTCTGTAAGTTACTTATAACTTCCAATTGGATTGTCCCACTTTGGAAGTGGCAATTACTCTAAAACAGAAATCAGGCATTTTGCGACAAACGGTGATGAAAAATGTTAACGAATGCACTCGTGGAGCATTGCTCCCCTACATTGGCAGGAATAAAAACAGGAAATATGTTTTCCGTAAATACTGATTCGACAGACATAATCTCAGAGATAAGGAATCTTAACCGGATGATGACCAAAAAAGGGCTATGTCTGATTCCTTTGAAAAAATCAGACACAAGCACTTTGATCTATCTATACCGTCCGGATCTTTTGAAAAGGGATCTGAATCTGCCGGAAGCAGAAGAGATCCTGGAAAAGAAAGGGTATCCCTGTGGAAAACCGGAGTGGTGTCTTGCCCGCCTGGTCAGACATTTCATGGAAGATGATCAATTTCCTCATGAGATTGGATTATTTCTGGGCTATCCTCCTTCTGATGTGAAAGGATTCATGGAAGATACCCGTAAGGGGGTCAAATGCAACGGTTGCTGGAAAGCCTATGGCAACGAATGTGAAGCGAAAAAGCTATTTGGCAGATATAAAAAGTGCAGGGAAATATATTGCAAGGAAGTAAGGAAAGGAAAGCCGCTGGAGGCTCCTACGGTTGGGGAGACGGACAGTGGATGCGTGACTGGGAAGAGCGTTGCAATGATGCTGGAGCAGTATTGGCAACTGCCCCTGTCATGGCCAACGAGAGCCCTGACGAAGATGCGCTTAATGAGTGCAGGGATCTCGGAAAAGCCCTTTCATAATCGAGTAGGAGGAAATTCCTCTGATTGAGGAATTTCCGACCTCTCACACCACCGTGCGTACCGTTCGGTACACGGCGGTTCAATCAACTTAACAAGAACCACACCTTGCGGTGTAGTAGTCACTCATGGAGATTAGCCCAAAGTCGGCTAATCTCTTGTTATTTATAGCCTTCTGTACCCATCCGTTATGGGCGAGCCTTGCATATCTGTCTCCGCAGTATGCGATTTTGAACGCCGCCCATCCAGGTACATCCAGTTTCATCAGGTTCTTTGCCCTGTTCTTCGCTGTTTTCCAATGCTTCCAGATGCACATCCTTAGTCGGTATCTGATGCTACTGTCCATCTGTATACACAGTTTCTTCATGCTCCCGATTTTAAAATAGTTTATCCATCCTCGGATGAGCTGATTCAGCTTCTGCACTTTATAAGCATTGCTCACTCCCCAGCTTCTGCATGTCAGTTTCTTCATCTGTGCTTTGAACTTCGCTACCGCCTTCGGATGTGGCCTGGCCTTGTATGCTTTGGCAAATGAATCAAAGTAAAATCCGAAGCCGAGATACTTGATTCCTTTTGGCTTGTCGACCTTGCTCTTATTGGCATTCACTTTCAATCCGAGTTTTTCCTCGATGAATCGTGTTACGCTCTTCATGACCCTATCTGCCGCCTGTCTGCTTCCGACCATAATAATGAGGTCATCCGCATATCGGACGAAATCCAATCCTCTTGCTTCCAATTCCTTGTCCAGTTCGTTGAGCATGATGTTCGCTAACAACGGTGAAATATTTCCTCCTTATGTGGAGATATTTATTATGCCGAGTAACTGATACAAAACTGCCATAGCATCAGTTCTTTTGAGTCCATTACTCGGCAT
>JBGVCE010000108.1:0-4248 GCA_045226235.1 Anaerobutyricum sp. | reverse complement strand
TTTTGTTCTGCCTTCCTCCTGTCATTTCTTCGGAGGATATGGAGAAGCAGATATCTTAACATGAGCATGAGGAAGATTGACCGCTTAAGCGGGGAGGCTTTTGAAGAATATCTTTATGTTCAGTTCCGGAGGCTGGGATACCGGGTCAGGTTTACGGAAGCCAGCCATGACTATGGAGCAGATCTTATCCTGAAGAAAAGGGGAAAATGCATCGTAGTACAGGCCAAGCGGTACGACCGGAACATTGGCATCACGGCTGTACAGGAAGCAGCGGCCTCCGTGGCTTATTATGAGGCAGATCAGGCCATGGTGGTCACCAACCAGTACTTTACCAAAAGCGCCTGGAATCTGGCCAGGCAGAATGATGTGATCCTGTGGACCCGGGAAGATATAAGGAGAAGATTCCGGATCAGGGACTTATAAAATGTCAGAAAATAATTAATTATATAAACAATTAAGTCATTAATATACAATTTTGAATTAAATATAAGGACAATAATAGAAAAAATATAAAATAGTATCGACAAAAGTATTGACAAACAGCTAAATAACAATTATAATACAGGCATAAAACAAATATTTGTTTTATACATAGATTCTAAGAAATGGAGGTACAGACCACCAGAAGTATAAGTTAAGACTCAAAACTATACTAAGAACAGGAGGTACGGTCCAACAAAAACATTAGAATCGAATTCATTAATTGATTGTGTGATATGAACTCAGAAGAAAGAGCAGATTTTATTGGTGGGGTCTATATAGTGGTTAGATTGGATTTCGTTGATAAAGTGCTCATGAAGTGTAGTGAAGAATAAGAGGTAACGGTCATACATGAGGTTAAGAGGATTCATAGGACTTGAAACATGAAGACCCGTCATATTACAGAACGTTTTCAGTAGATTTTAAGGAACGGGGAGATCTGACAGAAACTATCATGGCTGATATAGAAAGATGCAGATACTTGCCTGATTGGCTTATTATCAAAAGAAGACGATAGCTACAGTAAAGGACATTAGTTGACAGGAGGAAAAGTCCATTGGATATGATAATTGAATATCATAGCTAAGAGCATCCCGAGAAGAAATAATCAGGATGCTCTTTTTTCATGAGGAAAACATTAAGATATTGTGATGGAATAGTTCTGGAGATCGTTGGTTTACTCCTCTTTGAATGTAGTAGATTTTTATGAACAAATATAGTATAATCACTAATATCATGAATCTCATTATAAGTATTGACAGGAGATCAGAGGCAGATTTCATCCCAATACTTATATAGAGAACTCGTTATAAGTGAGGATGAATAATATGAATTTCAGACAGTTAATTAAAGATAAAGTATTTTATAGGAATGAGAAGAAAAAAACTAAAAACGATCTCGTAGTTCCGGAACCTGCTTCAGATGAGAAGAATTCAGATTATTATCTGGATATACTCAGGAAAACAAAGGATAGAAATAAAGTATGGGCTTTTTATGCGGGACAAGCCAGTGATGATTTCCGTGGAAATCCCAAATATTTATTTATTTATATCTACAATTATAGAAAGGATATCACAGCATACTGGATGTGCCAAAGTGAAGAAACACTGGAGTTTGTCCGTAATCTGGGATATCTTGCCTTCCTGGAGGATACCACTGAAGGCCAGGAGGCCATGGATTATACAGGAGTAATTGTTGCTGAGCAGGCCAAGAATTCAATTCCAAGAGGCTTCAAAGATGTCAAATATCTTAACCTCTATCATGGAATCGGAGGAAAACAGGTTGAGAGAGTTCTGACCGATGGTCTTCTTGCCATACCTTTGGCAAAAAAATATATCGTTAATAATTCGTTTTACAGAGATAATCAGTTGTTTTTGGCAACCTCTCCCATTACCCGGAAAAATTTTGCGACCATGTGCGGAATTGATTCGGATAAGTTTGTATTAGGGGGATATCCCAGGTGCCTTTATCAAAAGTACTATAAGAGGGTTGAGACATTCTCCCATGATATTCTTGGAGAAAAAGGGCTTCCCTCAGATACAAAGATTGCTGTATATGCCCCTACATTCCGAAAAGACAGTAAGGATAATGTATTCACAACTGCATTTCCGGATCTTGACAGATTGGTGGAGGTATGTAGAAACTATGGCTATATGATGGTTTTTAAGATGCATCCTATCATGGAGAATGATCCTCAGTATCTGTTGGCGAAGGAGGCTTATAAGGATTGTCCTTACCTGTATTTCTGGGATAATAAGAATGATTTTTATGAGATGATAGACAGAATAGATCTGGGTATTATAGATTATTCTTCCATTTTCACTGATATGCTGGATGCAGGTATAACACATTTTCTTAGATATATTTATGATTTTGAGGATTATAAAGATAATCTTACGGATCCTTATGATGAGATTACTGCCGGTATAAAATGTATGTCATATGAGGATCTTCTAGAGAATATGAAATCATATGACCGTACCGAGGTTTCTTCTGAGAAGCTGGAACCAATTCAGAAAAGATTCTGGGAATACTCAGGTAAAGATACCTTTGAGAATATCATAAATCGTACACTGGAATTTGTGCCGGAGAAAAGGCAGCGCAAGTCATTATATAGTTTTGACATATTTGACACTTTGTTTTCCAGAAAAGTGCTGGATCCGATTGGCATCTTTTTTTATGTAAAGGATAAGATGAAACGGTCCGACATTAATTTCCCGGCCTATCTTATTGACAGATACCCTGAGATCAGGTCTAACTGTGAGCACAATATACGTGAGTTTTATGCAAAAACTCAAAAACAACGGAATGATCTAAGAAAAGAAATTCAGTTTGATGAGATTTTTGATCGCATGAAAGACCTTTATGATCTTGAAGATCAACAAATTGATATGCTGAAGAAATGGGAGTTGGAGGCGGAGTTAGAAAATGTAATACCCATTTCCGAGAATGTGGAACGTTGCCTGGATCTGCTGCATGCTGAAGAGGCCGTCTTTCTAATCAGTGACATGTACCTGCCAAAGAGCTTTATCCGCAAGATGTTGGGCAAAGTATCTGAGGAATTATTAAAGATTCCTTTGTACTTATCCAGTGACTGTGGATGGCAGAAGACAACAGGCATGCTTTTTATGGAGGTATATAAACATTTTGGTCCCGATTATGATTTTGGATCATGGATACACACGGGAGATAATGTATTTGCTGATGAAAAGATGCCAAAAAAACTTGGAATACAGACAATTCATGTTGAAAAACCCGAATTTGATGAATACGAACAGAAATTAGTAGATAGCATAGGAACATATGATGCTTATCTTATAGCCGGTAATATGGCAAGATTTCGATTGACTCATGATATTAAAAGGGAGCAGTTTGCCTATGAATATGTCTCCTTGTACATGGTTCCTTATGTGGATTGGGCTATTCATAAAGCAGTTGAGAGAGGAGACGAATGCGTTTATTTTATCTCCAGGGATGGACATCATCTAAAAAAGATTGCAGATGTAATCATAGAAGTTGAGAAGTTACCGATTAAGACAAAATATATCTACGCATCCAGAAGAACCTGGAGAGTACCATCGTTTATCCATGAAATAGATGAAGAATACTGGGATACTTTTGGTAACTTTGGAGGGGTGAACAGTTTCAAAAAACTTCTTGCAGCTTTGGGTATGAATGAAGAGCAATTCCGTGATATGTTTCCTGAGATGCAGAATATTACAAAAGATACTGAAATTACCAAAGAATTGGTTATTGAACTAACAGAAAGTTTCAGACAGTCTCAGAGGTATCGGGATTTCGTCATGAAGATTGCAGCAGAAAAGAGAGTTTCTGTCTGTGGATATCTGGAGCAGGAAATAAATCCTGATGAACAGTTCTCCATAATAGAGTATTGGGGACGGGGATATACACAGGATTGTTTTGTCAATCTTTGGCATCATATGACCGGAAGGAATGATGATATTCCCTTCTATTATGCCAGATCCATACTGCCAAGCCAGGGTAGTTCCATCAGATATAATTTTACTTCCAACCATACGTCTCAGATATTTGTGGAGGCTATTTTTGCTAACATTAATTACAAGAGTATTGTTTCATATCATATGGAGGATGGAATCTACAAGCCGGATATTGAAAAAATTACCTGTGATGAAGAATTTCTTAAAGCCATGGAAACTCATCTGTGTGGATTTACCAGGGATTACATCGAGAGTTCTTTTATTGATCGTGTATCTCTTAGGAAAGAATTGTTCGATTTTTCTTTGAATT
>JBGVCE010000107.1:0-2415 GCA_045226235.1 Anaerobutyricum sp. | reverse complement strand
TTTGGAAGCTTTGGAACTTTAATCTTCTTTATAAAGCAGAATATCCCTTTTACTATATGGCCATTAGTAAGCTCTACAAATCCTTTTGCAAAGTTATATGGCATAGATTTTCCTGCTGACATACTCATGCTTCTCAAAGAATTGCTTTCAAGTATTCTGCGAAGGAACTTTGCTCCTTTTCTCTTATTATCTTTCTCCGGTCCGTCAGGCAATTTTTCTGCATCTCTTGCCTGCTTGTCTGCAACAGAAAGAACAGCATTGAAAAGAATTCTTCCCATAAAACTCTGATTAAGATCTGTAAAACGTGACTCCATGGTTACAGGGAATCTTACGGGCTCTACAGGTACTGTATACTTATCTGAATACTCAGTCTCCTGCTCTTTCTCCACTGTTATCGTGACAGTTTTTGATTCACCGGAGGCAAGATAAACCTTTTTAAAGCCCTTCAATTCTCCATCCACATAAAGCTGTACCACCTCGGCTCCAGCCATATCTCCTGTATTGGTTATAGTCTTAGTGTATGTATCATTTTCCTTTTTCCACTCCGTCTCTTCAAAGTTTGTATAACTAAGTCCATAGCCAAATGGAAAACGAACCGGGATATTATGCTTATTGAAATAACGGTATCCCACTTCACAACCTTCGCTATACACCTCAGTAATCTTTTTACCAAATGTATCGTGACTTGGTACATCTTCATACTTTAATGGCCAGGTCTCCGCAAGCTTTCCTGAAGGATTCTTTTCGCCAAAGAGAAGCTCCGTCACAGCAGTTCCTCCGTTCTGTCCAGGAAGATACATATTTAATATGGCACTTACCTTCTCGTAAAATGGAAGCTCCACCGGAGAACCACCAAAGAGAACTACTACTACCTTTTTTCCTTTTTTACATAAATTCTCTATATCTTTTATCTGATTTTCCGGCAGCTTCATGTCCTCGCGGTCACCGCCTTCAGATTCATATTCGTCGGTAAGTCCTGCAAAATACAAAGTCACATCACTTTTACTTATCGTATATGACTTAATACCTCTCTCATCAAAGGCATTTTTCGGAGTTGTAATACATGCCGGATTAATCATGGAACTGCCTGCGCCCTGATATCTCATAGATCCGAACAATTCACCTGCTATATGAAGCTTATCGCTCTTCTTCAGTGGAAGTGTTCCATCATTCTTAAGAAGAACTGCTGAATCAGCCGCAATATCTGCTGCAAGCCTATGATGTGCTTCAAAATCAACAGGGGTCTTATCTGCAGGCTTATAGTATTTATCTATCCATTTAAGAATATTCCGGCAGGATTTATCCAGATCATTCATACTGAGCTTTCCATTTTTCACACAGTCTATAATCAGACGACGACAGATAGCTGTATCTCCAGGCATTTCAAGATCCATTCCGGCTTTTATACCCTTTACACGGTTTTTCACCGCTCCCCAGTCACTCATCACAACACCATCAAATCCCCATTCACGCCTTAATACGTCTGTAAGGAGCCACTTATTTTCTGAACAAAATGTTCCATTTATCTGATTGTAAGCACACATTACAGTTGCCGGTTTTGCATTTTTGACTATATATTCAAATGACTTCAGATATATCTTTCTCATAGTTTTTTCAGAAGCCACTGAGTTCCCCATAAAACGATAATTCTCACTATTATTAAGCGCAAAATGCTTTAGTGATACACCAACCCCTTTGGACTGTACTCCTTCAACCATTGCTGCTCCCAGAACTCCTGCAAGTAATGGGTCCTCTGAAAAATATTCAAAATTTCTTCCGCAAAGGGGGTTACGCTTGATATTCACTCCCGGTCCCAGAAGTGTATGCACTCCATAAAATCTACATTCCTCGGCTATTGCTTCTCCCATAGCCCTAAGGTTATCCGGATTCCAGCTGGATGCTGTACTGACAGCTGTTGGAAATGCAGTAGCCGGTTCAGACTGACTGATACCATTATCTCCCGATCCAATCTGTTTACGTAGTCCGTGAGGTCCGTCTGACATGCAAAGACTTGGAATCCCCAGTCTCGGAATTGGATTTGTATACATGAAATCAGTTCCCGAAACCAGAGCAGCCTTCTCCTCAACAGTCATTTTGCTTATCAATCTATCTATATCCATAAAAAATATCCTCCCAATCCTCTTATATGCCCCAAACTAGTACTTTTAGTCTAGTTAACTAGACTAATAACCTGTCTACTATTCATGATTAAAGTATACCAAAAGCACGTTGATGAGTATTGCATAATTGTAATCTATAAAATATAATTGTAATGTATATAATAATCTCATTCACAGAGGTGGAATATGTCAGTTAATTATGAATTCATTTCAAAATCAATGTCAGATCTCTCCGGCATTCCGGTACGTGTATACCGTGACAAAGAGGAAATATGCAGACATTTCCCTGTCAAGC
>JBGVCE010000106.1:0-7632 GCA_045226235.1 Anaerobutyricum sp. | reverse complement strand
GAAAAGGGCTCATCCAGGAGGATCACGTCTGGTTCATAGGCCATAATCCTGGCAAGAGCAACTCTTTGCTGCTGTCCTCCGGACAGTTCCGCCGGCATCCTGTCATCCAGCCCGTTCAGCTGAAATCGTTCCAGCATACGGTCGATAATCACGTTTTTTTCTTCCTTTTTTAACCGGATTCCTGCCCCTATATTCTCACGTACCGACATGGTTGGAAATAAAGCATAATTCTGAAACAGGTATCCTACTCTTCTCTTCTGAGGTTTAGGATTGATTTTTTGGTAGGAATCATACAATACCCGGTCTTCCACGCGGATGATTCCGTAATCCGGAGTTTCTATACCTGCCATGCATTTTAATGTCATGCTTTTCCCGCAGCCGGAAGCCCCTAATATACCGATTCTCCTGGATTGGGACTCGAAGCTGATATCCAGAGAGAAATCTCCCATTTTTTTATGTATATCTATATAGACAGCCATAGTTTAGCTCCTACCAACGTTTAGTATACTTCTGATTTCTGTTCATTACAAAGTTAATGAATAATATGGCAGCAAAAGCAAGCGCCATGACGATTGCAACCCAGATTCCTGCTGTGGCATAATCTCCGTCCTGAAGGACCATGGCGATTCTCTGGGATATGGTACTTGTTTTTCCTGGTATATTCCCCGCCAGCATGGAGGTTGCCCCATATTCTCCCAGAGCTCTTGCAAATGTAAGGACAGTACCGGATATCACTCCCGGTCGTGCAGTCGGCAATACTACCTTCCAGAATATTTTGCATTCGCTCATTCCTAATGTTCTGGCAGCATAGACCAGATTTACATCGATCTGCTCAAAGGCAGCCCTGGCATTTCGGTACATAAGAGGAAAAGAGATAACCAATGCTGCTACGATACATCCCAGCCAGGTCTGAACCACTTTTATACCGAATTGCTCATATAACAGGATACCAACAGGCCTTCTTCTGCTAAAGATAAGCAGGAGGAAGAAACCTGCCACAGTAGGTGGCAGAACCATGGGAAGGGTCAGAATTCCATCCATTATCGCTCTGGATCTGGGGCCGGCTTTCATCATCTTTCGCGCGGTATAGAGACCAAGAAAGAAGGACAGAAAGGTAGCCACCAAACCCGTTTTTAAAGAAATAATCAGAGGACTCCAGTCCAGATCTTTAAATATGTCTATCATAGCAGCCCTTTCTCATTGAATTTCTAAACACAAGGGTCTTACTCCACATTTGTGTCAAAATAATACTTTTCGTAAACTGCCTTTGCGGTATCGGAAGTCAGATATTCGATAAAGCTTTTGGCAGCTGCATCTTCTTCTGCACCCGCTTCCTCATTTTTAATCTGGGCGATAGGGTAAATCACATTGCCTGTAAGATCATAACCGATGATCTCAAGAATCTGCAGCTGATCTTCCAGTCCATAGGTATCAGATTTATATACCGTACCCACTTCATTGGATCCCTCCGCTACTGCGGTGGTGACTGCCCCCACATTGGCACACTCATTGATCTCGATGCCTCCCAGGGCATCTGAAACCTCCTGGGTACTTATGAGTGACACATCTTCTGCTTCCGGCAGCATTCCTGCAGTTACCAGGGCTTGTCTCGTGTATTTACCCACAGGAACACTTCCGTCTGCCAGGGCAAAGCTTTCTGCCAAAGCTATATCCTTAAGCCCGGTAACCTTAGTATCGCTTCCTGCATAAGTCACCACACATACCTGGTTATTCACCACATTTTTTCGTGTGTCCGTAACCACAAGTCCGGCCTCTTCCAAGGTATCCATCTGTTTCTGAGCAGCAGAAAAAAAGATATCACATTCAGCCCCTTCCTTAATCTGCTCCATCAGGGTCCCTGAACTGTCATAACCGGGTATAACCTCAACTTCTGGATTGTCGGTCTGATAAGAAGCAATTAATTCATCTACGACTCCGTTCAGACTTTTGGCAGCAAAGATTGTCACTTTGGTTTTCTCAGCTGAAGTTTCACTGGTATCCGTGGAAGTTTTTCCTCCCCCACAGGCTGCCAGACACGATAAAGCAAATAGGCCTGCAAATAATAATATAGTTCTTTTCATCTTATTAACCTCCTCATATATTTATTTCTCAGGATTCTTTCCCGCATTCCCCATCTGTTCCACGAAGAATTCCCAAACCGTGACCAAGGCTTGGCAGGATATACTCTAGGGCTTCCTTAACGGCCTTGGGACTCCCGGGAAGGTTTATGATCAAAGTCTTTTTCCGGATTCCCGAGACAGCACGGCTAAGCATAGCACGGGGCGTGATAGACAAAGAATAGTATAGGATAGCATTTGATATGCCATATGCCATGCGGTCACAAACCTCTGTGGTGGCTTCCGGGGTGATGTCTCTCTCAGAGAAACCGGTACCCCCGGTGGTAAAGATCACATCTAACTGCCTTTGGTCTGCCAATCGGATCAGTTGACGCTTTAGGAGTGTCTTTTCGTCAGGCAGTATCATGGTTTCCTTTACCTCATACCCTGCATCTGTGATTAGGCTTACGATAGCAGGACCGCTTTTATCTTCTCTCTCACCTGCCGACCCTTTATCACTTAAAGTGATCACGGCAGCAGTAAATGGCCTGTTCGGGTCCGGCAGTTGAGTCTCCATCTGGTCTCCTTTCTTTATCCGGCCTCCCCGGACCACTTCAGCAAAAACCCCTTCCCTGGGCATAATGCAATCGCCCATGGTCTGATAGATCTGACAGTGACTGTGGCACTCTTTTCCAATCTGGGTAAGTTCCATCACCACGTCTCCCACCAGAAACCTGCTTCCCACAGGAAGTTTTGAGAAATCAATTCCTTCTACGATAATATTTTCTCCAAAAGAACCAAAATCCACATCGGCACCACGTTTTTGGAACTCTGCGATCTTATCATAAGACAGGAGACTGACCTGCCTGTGCCACTTGCCGCCATGAGCATCTCCTTCCAATCCCCATCCTTCGATTAAGTTTACTTCCGGAATTTCCTGCTTTTGGATTCCTCTTCTATCACTGATGCAGATTCCTTTAATCTCCCCCATTATCATCCTCCTATCTGAACCATCTTTTTATGTTCGGTAATTTCGTTCTTATCTTCAAAACGGTGCATCATGGGTTTTTCCAGGATTGCTTCTTTAAGGATATCTCTTATCTGTTTCCTGTCATTGTTCCGTACCGCATCTCTGATATTGATCCCTTTGTCATAACAAAGACAGGATTTTATATCACCGGTTGCCGTCATTCGGATTCTGTTGCAGGAATGACAGAATTTTCCGTGGATGGCACTGATCAATCCTAATGATCCTATAAAGCCTGGTATCCTATAATAAACTGCCGGGCCGTTCCCATGAATACGATAGTCTCTTTTAATCCCCGGATATCTTTCCGAAATGAGGGAAAGCAAATCGACATTGGAGATCCCTTCCTGCTTTTTCCCCTCCCCGATGGGCATTAACTCGATAAAACGGACATCGAGAGAGTCCTTCCTTGCCAGTTCCAGAATCTCCGGCCATTCCTCCTCATTGATCCCCCTTTGAAGAACGCAGTTCACTTTCACCTTTAACCCTTGATCCAGGGCCTCTCTCAGAGAGGCAATCACTTGATCCAGCTTATTAAAGCCTGTGATGAATTGATATCTTATAGGATCCAAGGTATCCAGACTGACATTGATGCCATCAATCCCTGCATGGACCAATGCATCGATATATTCAGATAGTAGAACTCCGTTGGTGGTTATGGTCACCTGCTCCACCCCGGGAATCTTTTTCATTTCACGGATCAGGTCATCACAGCCAATCCGGACCAAAGGTTCCCCGCCGGTTATCTTATACTTGCGGATACCGAGGCTTACCGCTTCTGTGCAGATAGCTAATATCTCCTCATAGCGGAGGATCTGATCCATGGAGATTAAAGGGATTCCTTCAGGCATACAATACCTGCATCTCAGATTACACCGGTCTGTGATGGATATTCTAAAATAATCTATATTTCTCTGATAATTGTCGTACATACCTGAATCTTCTGTCCTTTTCTTATTCAAATGTGCGGGATACATCAGATTAAATAAGCAGTCAGCATATCCCCGATGTCGACAGGATCGCTTCCTTTTTCCAGACAGATCAGACAGTTGCAGCCGATTCCGGCCTTAGTCTGGCCATTCCTCTGCCCGCTGCCAAAGGAAAGACAGCCATCTTCATAATATCCTCTTAAGAATCGGGTATTACCGCTGTTTTTCGGAAAAGCATTTTCTGCTCTGCCCCGTACCTTTGTCAAAACCCTTTTGTTTGAAGCCGTCATGTGGCAAATCATGGGCTGCATCAGTAATTCAAATACAGCCGATGCAGAGTAAGGATTACCGGACAGGGACAGGACCGGCCGACCCTCAAAAATGGAAAACATGGTAGGCATACCAGGTTTAATGGCAATCCCATGAAATACCACCCCTGCCCTCAGGTCATCCATCACTGATGGTATACAGTCCTTAAGTCCAACGGAAACCCCTCCAGTGGTGATGATTACATCACTTACAGACGTTGCTTCTTTCAGGGCCTCTTTAATGGATCCTCTGTCATCTCCCAGATGTTTTGCCAGGCTGACCTGGCATCCCAGTTGTTTTAACCGGTTTGAAAACAGGGGGATATGTGCATCATAGATTTTTCCTTCTTTTAAACCGGTTCCCGGATCCTGAATCTCATCTCCTGTGGTAAGGATAGCTACCCTGGGATGCCTTCTGACCCGGAAAGACTCGATCCCCCCGGCTGCAGCTGCGGAGATTAGAAAAGCATCGATATAATCCCCCTTAACTGCCAGAGTCTCCCCGGCTGGAAAATCTTCACCGATCTGGCAGTAGTTATCAAAAGGAGACATCTGACGGTAGATTTCAACAAGATCCTCCCCATAATCCGTATCCTCCTGTTTTATCACAGCATCTGCTCCCTCGGGGATCGCCGCGCCTGTCATGATACGGAGTGCTTCTCCTTTTTTCAGTTCTCTGAAATAGGGGGCTCCGGCGAACTGAATCCCCACCACTTTTAAAGTGCATGGTGACTGCCTGGAAGCCCCGGCAGAATCACCGGAACGTATCGCATAACCATCCATGGCAGATCTGGGGAAGGGAGGCTGGGCAATCCTGGTATGGACATCCTCCGCCAGTATATATCCCAAACTATCCATAATCGGAACTGTGATTTCTTCCATGAGAGGAGAATGGTCACAAACCACTTCTATTGCCTCCCATATGGTCAGTGTTCTATGATTTTTCATCTTCAAACTCCTTTTCCGAAGGAACAATCCGGATAATGGCATACCTTACAGCCCAGGCATAAGCCTCCGTGTCCCATCCCGATGATATCCTTCCTGGAAATCCTGATACCTGCAGCGATCCTGGGCATAACAAGATCAAATACCGTAGCTTTGGCATACATCACGCATCCCGGAAGACCCAGGATAGGGGTGCCATTTTCAAAATATCCCAGACATAACATGGCTCCGGGTAAAGTAGGTGCTCCATAGGTCACGATAGAGGCACCGGATTCCTTGATTGCTCCCGGGGTACAGTCATCCGGATCCACACTCATACCCCCGGTACAGAGGATCAGATCCACTCCCTTATCCTGCATCATTCGGATTCCATCGATGATTCTTTCCTTATCATCACCACTGTAGATATGATCCACCATTTGGATTCCATACCTTTCTAGTTTTTTCTGAACAACAGGGGTAAAACGGTCTTGGATCAATCCCTTCTCCACTTCACTACCGGTGGTTATAACTCCTGCTGTCTTCAGAATCCAGGGGAATAAAGACAGTAAGGGTTCTTCCCCCACGGCTGACTGCACTCTATCCAGTTTTTCTTCCGCAATAACAAGGGGAATGATCCGGGTGCCTGCCAGCTTATCTCCGGCTTTAACCGCGGTATTGGTATGTCTGGTAGCAATCATAATATCGTCAAATTGATTCGCTTTGTACAAACGGTCCACATCCACCTGAAATAAGCCATCAATATCTGCTACCAATTCGACCTTGCCTTCTTTGACGTCAGTGGCATGCATTCCTGTATTCTGACACAGGATGCGAAGCCTGTCTGCTGCCTCGTCTTCATGAAGCATTCCTTCCTGTTTCTCCCAGACATAGAGATGTTCCTTGCCGATGGATAAAAGCACAGGGATATCCTCTTCAGTCACAATATGCCCTTTTCGAAATACAGCGTCCTTTATTACTCCAGGTATGATCTGTGTCATATCATGACAGATTACATGGCCCACCGCATCCTCTGTTTTTATCAGTTTCATCTTGCTTCCCCCAATTTAAATAAAATCATAAATAATAAAACCATAAATAGACGATAAAAAACTCCGTCCCCAAAAGGACAGAGTTTCAGACACCACGAACCAGCCCGGACAAATGGCCCGGACATGAAAACTCTCCTTTCCAAGGGTAGGGAGGCATTGCTGTTTCCGGCAATACCCTGAGAAACTTTATGATCATCTAATGAGCAAGCCATTGATAATGATTGTTTCTGGCCTGTATCCCATAGCGAAAACCTTAGGGATACAGACTCGGAGATTACCATATTTGATTTTATTATATTCAGGTTATTTCCTGTGAAAAAACCCTAATTGATACATCTATCATATCAATTAGGGTTTTCTTCGTCAATACTATGAATACCGACAAAGTATGATTTGTTGCACAGGCAACTATTAACATCTGTTAGCCATGTTATCCTGAATTATTTTCTCTCTATCCGGAGCAGATTAATCAGGAACTGCAGCAATACATACCCGATAATCATGGTTGTCAGATATAACTGGATTCCCTGAAGCTGTGTGAGGTACCCGGCCAGCTGTTCCTTTCCTCCGTTGGCAAGATAAGCAGCCATCTTTCCTGTGGCAACGGTTCCGATAGCCATAGGGAAGGTAACTCCGGCATATCCCGGAACGAAGCTAAAGGCAAAGAATCTGGGCAGTTTGATTATGATAAAAGCGAGAGAAATCAACACACAGATGTACAGGAAATACACCAGATAGCGGTTAGGATTCTCAATAACATTCAGGTAACTCACCAGACAGAGAGAGCAAGGAGCCAGAACAACTGCCATGGTGTGATATACCGGAGGTTTTACCGCAACATTGATCAGTCTCCATATCATAATAGGAATAATGACTATGTAGACAATGATTCCATAGTACACAATAAATCTAAGAATATGATTATAACCGTAGGCTGCCCCTACAACACAGCTAACCATGATACCGTTGTAGGTAACAAACCAGCTGGGTACGAAGGTGTTCATATCCCTGTTAACGATTACATTCCGATAAGTAAAGATCAGGATGTGGATTGAATGGCAGATCCAGGCAATAAACCATAGTGCCAACCCCAGAGTCTGGTTAAAATCATAAAGATAACTTCCCAGAATCATCATCATCATGAAAAAACCGGCATATAAACTGCAGGGAACCACATTTTTGTACTCATTAAGACAGATATCTCTGAAAAAGACAATCTTGGCTATATATGCAATAATAACAATAAAACCTACAAACATAGTGATATGTCTCACCCAGACAAAACCCAGCCCGGCAAAAACATTACTTAAAGTCATGGCACCTACGAAGGTGGGC
>JBGVCE010000105.1:0-6919 GCA_045226235.1 Anaerobutyricum sp. | reverse complement strand
CTTGCCAAGCAGCTGAATATCAGCCCTCATCAGCTCTCGTATGTCACACATTCGGGAGAAGGTGAAGGGCTTTTATTTTATGGCAATGTTATCTTGCCGTTTGTGGATCGCTTCCCTAAGGATCTGGAACTTTATCGTATCATGACCACCAAGCTTGATGAGGTGGCACAGTCTCAGGAGGAGATGTAAATGAATGAAGATAAGAAGTTTTCGAAGGAAAGACATAAGAAGAGGGCCACCGGCAGATATCAGAAGAAGAGCCAGGGTGAGAAGCTGAAAAGTGAAACCTCTGCTAAAAAGGCTTATGGAAAGAAGTTTCGTCATGGAAAAAAGGATCTGGAGCTTACTGCAGAGGAAAAGAAAAAAATCAAAAAGCTTCAGGTACAGGGCAGGCATAAAATCCGCCGTGAGGTAGCTGAAAATGTATCTGTTCATCGTCAGATTGACAGGAAAAATGAAGATCAAAATGTGGGTACAGAGGCTTTGAATAAGTCGACTGAGGTTGCTGAAAATACAGCAAGAACACTTCATCAGAGCCGGTATTCTAAGAAACTTCAGAAGGATGTCAAAAAGGGCGCTGAGGAGACCACTTCTACAAAGGCAGTTCAAAAGAATTACATGAAAAAGGAATTCCAGCGAGCTGCTTATAAGAAGTCACAGAAGGAAGCTGCAAATCAGGTTGGAAGCATTTCGAAGAAGTTTGTAGATAAGGCAGAAGATCTGGTTGGCAGATTTGCAGAATGGATTCGTGAGAAGATCATGGATAATCCACTGGTAATCATTATTGCCCTTGTGATTCTAATTCTGATTCTGATGCTTTCCGGCAGTGCCGGTCTTGCAGGAGGAATGCTTGGTTCCTTTAGTGATACTACAATCGCTACTTCTTATACTGCGGATGACGATGACATTCGTGCTGTAGAGCAGGATTATAAGAGTAAGGAGTCAGATTTGCAGACGCAGGTAAATAACATCCCTACAACGTATCCTGGTTATGACGAATACCGTTATAATCTGGCTGAAATCAATCATAATCCTTATCAGCTGGCAGCTCTTTTGACAGTACTGTATGAGGATTATACGCAGGCAGAAGTGGAAGCCAAGCTTACGGAAATCTTCAATGCACAGTATAAGCTTACGACCAGGGAAGTCGTTGAGACGAGAACCAGGACAGAAACCAGGACCGGTCATTATACAGATGAGCAAGGTAATACGCATTCCTACACTTATACGGTGGAAGTTGAGTATGATTGGCATGTACTTGTGACAACTCTTACCAACAACACTATGGATTCTGTTGTAAGAAATATGGGACTGACTGAGGATCAGATGAGCCGTTATGAACTTCTGTTAGAAACAAGAGGCAACAAGGCTTATCTCTTTGAGGGTGATCCTTATTCCAATCCCGATCCGGGTGATTATCAGGACTATGATATCCCACCGGAAGCTCTTACAGATACCAGATTTGCCAATATGATTCGAGAGGCAGAAAAGTATCTTGGCTATCCATATGTGTGGGGAGGAAGCAGTCCAAGTACCAGCTTCGACTGTTCTGGATTTGTAAGCTACGTCATCAATCATTGTGGTAATGGATGGAGCTATGGAAGACAGACTGCGGATGGGCTTCTCAATAACTGTTGCACCAGAGTTTCAAAAGAAGATGCAAAACCTGGAGATCTTATTTTCTTCCAGGGAACCTATGATACGGCAGGAGCCAGTCATGTAGGAATCTATGTTGGTAATGGCATGATGATTCATTGCGGCAACCCGATTCAGTACACATCCATCAATACAAATTATTGGCAAAATCACTTTTATACATTTGGAAGAATTAAAAACTAGGAGGAAACAGCATGTTTGAGAAATTAGATAAGCTTCGTGAAGAAGTCAGGCGCTGTGAAAAGCGTAGAGATGAAGCCAATGAGCGATTAAAAGCAGCTCAGGCAAAATTAAAGGATGCAGAGGCCAGTCAGATCTTGTCTGATGTTGGTGCACTTAAACTTTCTCCGGAAGAGGTGGCAAAGCTTTTACAGCTTGCTGCATCCGGACAGCTTTCTGTTCCAACAGCTGAGAATAAGACGGAAAATACAACTACTGAAGCAACGTCATCCATCTATGTCGATGATGACAGTGATGATAATAAGGAGGAATCAGAGGATGAAGATTACTAAATTGAATAAGCGACTTACCGGAGCTGTGGCATGTGCTGCAGCTCTTTTTATTGGGATGACTCCCATGACAGCATTTGCGCATACAGGTCCTGAAGCAGAATGTATCTGCGAGACGAAATGCAGTGAAGACTCTGTAAATGAAGAGTGCCCTGTATGTAAAGAGGACATCTCTTTATGCCAGGGTGAAGAGAAATCTGAAGAACCTGAGGAAAAAGAGGAAGAGAAAATGGGGCCTCTTACACCGGATGGGAATCTTACTCTGGTTGATGATTACGGTTCGGTAGAAGCCGGTGGCAAGCAGTTTATCACTGTTGTTACCAAGAAAGGCAATTACTTCTATATCATCATTGATCGTGATGATAATGGCACAGAAACAGTTCATTTCTTGAATATGGTTGATGAAGCTGATCTCTTGTCACTAATGGATGAGGATGAGCAGAAAGCTCTCCAGGAATCTTTAGAGAGCGCGGAAAAAGAGGAAGCTACAAAGGAAACAGTTGAAGAGACTGAGACCACACCGGAGCTTGAGGTAAAGGAAGAAAAGAAGAAACCTTCTGTTGGTCCGGCTGCTATTGTAGCGCTTATTATTTTCCTTGGCGCAGGTGGATATATGGGATTTAAGTATTTGAAGGAAAAGAAGCCTAAGAAGGTATCGACATCACCTGATCCTGATGAAGATTACTTAGAGGATGAAGAGGACGATTATCTTGAAGATGCAGAAGAGGAATCAAATGAAGAGATTCCTGAGGCTGACGAAGATACATCGGAAGAATCTGATTCTGATGATGATGATGAGTAATTGAATATTTGATTCTAAGGGGCAGTCCATAAGGGCTGCCCTGATTTGTTTTGGAGGGCAGATTATGGCAAGAAAATCAAGATATATGGGTTACGTGGAAGGCTTGGAACAGCTGAAAGCCAAGCATGAGAAACGCAGAAAAATCGAAAAGGAAAAGTCTCTTACCAGGAAACTGAATCAGTACAAGAAGGAGGTGAGAGAGAATGGGTAAAACCACAAATTTTGATTCTGAAAAGGCAGCTGAGCAGCGAAAAGCTGAAATGAAGGATATTACAGAAAAGCTGGAAAAGGGTGTGCAGGATGTCTTTGGTTCAGAGCAGTTTCAAAATCTTTTGGATACCATGGCGAAGTTTCCGCATTACTCGGTGAATAACAATATCCTTATCATGATGCAAAAACCGGATGCAACGCTTGTTCAATCCTATACTGGATGGAAGAAGATGGGACGCTTTGTAAAGAAGGGTGAGAAGGGAATCCGTATCCTTGCTCCGGCTCCTTTTAAGTTGGAAAAAGAACAGGAAAAACTAGATGAGGCCGGCAAAGTTATTCTTGATAAAGATGGCGAAGCTGTAAAGGAAAAGGTTGAAATCAACCTGACTGCTTTTAAGCCAGTTAGTACTTTTGATGTTTCTCAGACAGAGGGCGAGCCACTTCCTACCATTGGTGTAGATGAGCTTACCGGAAGTGTGGAAGGATATCAGACATTCTTTGAAGCAATCAAGGCAGCAAGTCCTGTACCTATCGGATTTGAAGATATCAAGTCAGGTGCCAAGGGCTATTTTCACGTTGAAGATAATCGCATTGCTATCAATAACGGGATGAGTGAGATCCAGACAGTAAAGACTGCAATTCATGAAATGGCTCATGCCAAGCTTCATAACCTGGAAGCCCAGAAAGATAATAAGCAATCCAAAAACAGTAAAGAGGTTGAAGCTGAGAGCGTTGCCTATACCGTGTGTCAGCATTATGGCATTGATACTTCTGATTACAGTTTCGCCTATGTGGCAACCTGGTCTCAGGGAAAGGAGATGCCTGAGTTAAAGGAATCACTGAATACGATTCGTGAGGCAGCAGCTGATCTTATTACAAAGATTGATGCGAAAGTACAGGAGCTTACCGCAGAGAAGGAACCTATCAGTTTCTATGTAGCTGAATGTGGTGAGTTTCATTCCATGGGCGAGTTTCATGAGAATCTGACCTTGCAGCAGGCAGTAGACATCTATAAGTCGATTCCGTCTGACAGGATGAATGGTGTAAAGACCATCGGTTTTGTCATTAATGATGATCAGCTTCTTGCTAATGAATATGACCTTGTTGTTGGCAACAGATTGAATATGCAGGAGATGAAAGATATCCTTCCTGATCTGGCTGCTCATCCGCAGGTTGTAAAAGCAGCTGATGAAATCACAAAGCTTTTACCTGAACTTAATGGAATTGAAAAAGAAGAATCTGTATCCAAAAAGATTAAGGAAAAGGCGAAGGCTGCAAGGCCTAAGAAAGCCAAAACATCAAAGAAGAAGGAGGAAGTTGCTATATGAAATTAGTGATTGCGGAGAAACCTTCGGTTGCTCAAGCTCTGGCGAAAGTCATTGGAGCAAATCAGAAAAAAGATGGCTACATGGAAGGCAATGGTTATATTGTCAGCTGGTGCGTAGGACATCTTATCGAGCTGGCAAACCCGGAATATTACGATGAGAAATATAAGAAGTGGCGCAAGGAAGATTTACCGATTTTCCCTGCGCCATTTTCATATCAGGTAACAGCTTCCACGAAAAAGCAGTATCAGGTTTTAAAGGATCTCATGAAGCGTTCTGATGTAGACAGTCTTGTGGAAGCAACCGATGCAGGGCGTGAAGGAGAGCTTATCTTTCGTCTTGTTTATAAGCAGGCAGGATGTAAAAAGCCTTTTGAGAGACTTTGGATTTCATCCATGGAAGATAAAGCAATCAAGGAAGGCTTTGAGAATTTGAGTCCAAGTGCTGACTATGATGATCTTTATGAAGCTGCACTTTGTCGTGAACGTGCCGACTGGCTTGTAGGTATAAATGCTACAAGATTTTTCTCAACAGTTTACGGTCAGACTTTAAATGTTGGCCGTGTCATGACTCCGACCCTTGCAATGATTGTAGAGCGTGAAGCTGAGATCAAGGGCTTTAAACCAGAGAATTTCTATACCGTTCAGATGATGGTTTCCGGTGTTGTTGTTACCTCAAAACGCTTTAAACGTAAGCAGGAGGCTGAGGAACTTGTAGAGAAAGTCAATGTAGCTGATAAGGCGAGAATTTCTAAAATGGAGACTACTACGAAAACTGAGAAGCCACCACTTCTTTATGATCTGACAAGTCTTCAGAGGGATGCCAATAAGTATTATGGCTTTACCGCTCAGCAGACTCTCGACTATACCCAGAGTTTATATGAGAAGAAGCTTGTTACTTATCCAAGAACAGACAGCAGATATCTGACAGATGATATGGATGACAGTACAGCTCGTCTTTGCTGCCTGATGAAAGATAAATACGGATATACGAAGATGGCTCCTATTTCTACAAAGCAGGTTCTAAACAGCAGCAAAGTATCAGATCACCACGCGATTATTCCTACAGAAAATGTTTCGGATGCTGATTACTCAGAAATCCCATCCGGTGAACAAAAGATTCTTGGCCTTGTAACTGCAAGGCTTCTTTCTTCTGTAGGAGATTCGGCTGAGATTACAGAGTATGCCCTAGAAGTGGAATGTGCCGGTGAAGTATTTAAGGCTAAGAGTAAGTGCATCACAAGTCCTGGATGGCATCTATTGGAAGACTGGATTCTTGGAAAAAAGCAGGACGAGGAGGAAGAAGACTCTGGTAAAAAAGATGATGGTGGTTCACATGGCATTTTGGAAATCTTGGAAGCGGATGCTTCTCTTTTATCAGAAGGTCGTGAGATTCCTGCCAGAGATCCTAAGGTAAAGGAAGGAAAAACAACTCCTAAGAAACGATTTACCGAAGACTCACTTCTTTCTGCTATGGAATCAGCCGGTGCTAAAGATATGCCGGATGAGGTAGAGCGTAAAGGACTTGGTACTCCTGCAACACGCGCTGGTGTAATTGAAAAGCTGGTTCGTATCGGTTTTGTAGAACGACAGGGAAATAAGAAGACCAAATATCTAGTTCCAACTGATAAGGGAACTTCTCTTATTACTGTCATGCCGGAACAGATTCAGTCTGCATCTATGACAGCTGAGTGGGAGCAGAAACTACTGGAAGTGGAAAAACAGGATATTGCATCGGAAGACTTTATGGCTGAAATCAAGGATATGATTGTTGAGCTGATTGAGACCTATGAGCCGGTAAAGGGTGCAGATAAACTCTTTCCACCTCGTCAGTACAAACAGTATAAAAAGTATCCGAAGAAAGGAGCATCCAGATGGCAAAGATGAAGAAAATCAGAAAATGGGATGAAGTCACAGGTAATGCAGTAGAGGAACAGATTCCTGAGTCCATTGATTCGATAGAGGATGTTGGTGCAGGTCCATCTATCAGCAGAAATCATATGCGCGGTATCGAGGATATGGTGGAACAGAATGATAATTCATTTGACGGAATCATCAATAATGTGCCTGCAGCTCCTGTGCCGGATTTTGCAGAAATCAATGAAAAGGCAGATCAGGAGGATATTATTGTAGATACCAAGGCTTCTGTGATGGAGAAGATAAAAGAGCAGCAGGAAAAAGTGAAGCTGGCTCCAATACCGGAACCTGAGAAGAAGACTCCTGTGATTTGTCCCTGCAGGGAGATGTAATCATGAACAACAGAACGGAGCAGTTTCATTTCTTTGCAACTCCTGAGGAAGCTAAAATGATTCGTGACAGGGAGAAAGAAATCGGCATCTTAAATGAGAGTGCTTATCTTCGAAAAATGGCGATTGATGGTTATCTCATCCAGATGGATTTAAGTGATGTCAAAGAGGC
>JBGVCE010000104.1:0-2199 GCA_045226235.1 Anaerobutyricum sp. | reverse complement strand
ATTTTAATCTCTTCTTCACGGCGGGACTGATCTGGTTCCGTTCTGCCGCTTCCATATCTTCATGATTAGCGGCAAAGATCTCCTCCTTGCGGGCTTCCAGAGCCTGGGCGATTGCCAGAAGGGCAGCATTACGCTCCTCCACTGTGGTAGCCGCCAAAACGGGGGCCTGCAGTTTCATCTGTCTTGCTTCCGATCTCATATCCATAGTCGTTTCCCTCACTTTATGTTTATTATCCTGTTTCAAAATTCATTGTAGCATAATTTATACTTATTCTATCATATTCATCCGGAAGATGACAGAAAAAAAGTACCCCGCTTAACAGCGAGGCACCTACAGTCAGTTGGTCTTATATGTATTGGTTTCCGTATATGTTTTCTCCATTGCTTTATCCCATGAGCTAACCGGGATATGATCTGCCTTCTGTACTTCAAAAGCTACCGAGACGATATGGGCCTTCACACATTTCTCCAGGAAACGGTCATAATAACCTGCTCCCATACCAATCCGGTTACATTTCTCATCAAATACAGTGCAGGGACAGATTACCAGATCAATCTGGTCCGGAGAGATCTCGAAGGATTTTTCCGGTATTGGTTCCGGGATCCCAAAAGAGCCCCTTTCCCAACTGTCCTTATCCCTGGGTTCCAAAGCTGCCATACCCACCTTATCTATACAATAGGGATATACCAGCCTCTTCTCCTTTGCAGAGGGATCTGATTCAAGATGGTCTAATCTTACTTCCCCACGGACTGCCTTATATAACATCACAATCTTGGCACTCTTATATTCCGGGGACTTAAGAATTTGTTCCACTATACGGATGGAACCCTTTCTCCTCTCTTCCTGACTCAAGGTCTCTCTTGCGATGATTCCTGCTCTTCGCAGCTTCGCTTTCTTATCTTCTATCATGGTAACCTGCTAGAAATAAACCTTGGCTAACTGCCATTTTACCCCATGGCGATGGGCTCTGCTATGGCTGCTGTAATAGATGTCGATCTTTCTTCCTTTGATGGCACTTCCTACATCCTCAGCCACATAGGTAACCCTTCCGATCTTCACTCTGGTCCCCAGCTTGATCAGCCTTCTGTCCACAGCGATGGTATGGTTGGCTCTCGGGTATCTTCCACTTGCGGTACGGCATCCTGCCCAAGGTCCGGCGCAGCTGCTGCAGTTACAATAGCCTGTAG
This sequence comes from Anaerobutyricum sp., assembly GCA_045226235.1. GTDB lineage: Bacteria > Bacillota > Clostridia > Lachnospirales > Lachnospiraceae > Anaerobutyricum. The sequence goes on along the minus strand of JBGVCE010000104.1, from coordinate 1,011 downwards.
TTCTGACACGGATAATATAATAGTCTTTTCCTTTTACAATGATGGAATCCTGAATATTGGTTCCTTTTACCCTGGCTGTGATAACACATTTTCCGCCGGATAATACCTTTACCACTCCCTTGGAGTTTACTTTTGCCACGGATTTATCGGAAGAAGTCCACTTAATGTTCTTCTTGCTGGTATTCTTCACCGTGAATTTAATTTTCTTCTTTGTACCCTTCTTGATGGTAATCTTCTTTTTCTTAATATAGATACCTGGCTTAGGAGCTGCCTTTTTAGCCTTTTTGACCCTTGCAGGTGTTGCAACGACTGATTCTTCACTGCAGGATGTGGGTCCGGTCTGGCCCAGCCTGTAGGCTGTCGTAGCAAATGCTCCTTCGTCTGTTGCCCCTCCATTTTCTTCTGAGGAAACTTCCGCCTCCTGAGCAACAGCTTCCGTAGTCGCTTCTTCAGTTGCAGCAACAGCTTCCGTAGTCGCTTCAGTGGTGTCTTCCGCAACAACAGTTTCTATCGCCGCATTTTCATCATTTTCTGCCGCTGCATCCTCGGCATACAGATTTGCCGGAATCAGGCTGACAAATAACATACAGATTAACAGGATCGTTCCAATCGTTTTCCATCCTTTTCTCATCATAATTACCTCCCTGGCCTTCCTCACAGGTCATTAAGCTCAGTGATTCAAGCCATTTCCATCATAAAAAACGAATCAAAATTAACGATACATTTCTAAATGTGAAGTAATTATATCATAGGTTTATCCGATTGTTAATAGTTTTTAATAATTTTGTAACATTTGACGAATGATTGTAATCAATTGGTCTGTAATCTCCCTTGTTTTCGATAAAAAATCTGTCAACTACCACAAAAAGAAAAGGACTGTCACATAAGTGACAGTCCCGAAAATCAAATGTAATTATATTAGAAGTTAATATGATGATCTTCCTTATAATCTTCCAGATATAATGTCTTCAGTCTTACAATATTATCCACATGCAGCTCGATTGCTTTCTG
>JBGVCE010000103.1:0-5298 GCA_045226235.1 Anaerobutyricum sp. | reverse complement strand
CATATACTCGTAGATCTCCTGCAATGTATAGCTCTTCACTTGGCCCTGCATCTTTCCGTAAGAAAACAAAATAGAAAAAGCCAAAACCATCATGATTAATATATAGTTAATCATACGTCTCATTTCCATTTAACACCCTTTTTGTAAAACCACTCTTCAAAATATATATCATTCTATAACTATATCTCAAATGCTATTATAATTATATATCTTTGTTAGTAAATTCTCAATGGATGATTGTATATCAATCTTTCAATTTCTTAAATGATTATGTTTATTTGAATATTACTCTTTGTTATTTATATATATAATTCATAAATTTATACTATTTTCTTCTAATCATTGAATAATCCTCATATCCATAGTATTATAGAAATAAGATAATTTGTGGAACAATTCAATTGAAGGGATGTATTTATGAAGCTGCAGCAGGTACTTAGCCTGACCCGTCAGGCAATCGATGATTATGGGATGATTGAGGAAGGGGATAAGATAGCCATAGGGCTGTCCGGAGGTAAGGACAGTATTACTCTCCTCTACGCTCTCTCCCACCTTCAGGCTTTCTATCCCAGGCACTTTGACCTGTTGGCTGTTACCGTGGATGTTGGTTTTCAAAATATAGATTTCGACAAAACACAGCAGTTATGCGATTCCCTAAAAGTACCTTATCATATCATCCCTACGCAGATTGCTCAGATCGTTTTTGACGCTCGTCAGGACACAAATCCCTGCTCTCTTTGTTCCAAAATGAGGAAAGGTGCCATGAACGACAAGTTGAAAGAATTGGGATGTAATAAGGTTGCTTATGGCCATCATAAAGATGATCTGCTGGAGTCTATGATGATGTCTTTGCTTTTTGAGGCTAGGCTTCATACCTTCCTCCCTGTGACTTATTGGGACCGTTCTGATTTGACTTTGATCCGTCCTCTCATCTATATGTTTGAGGGCGATGTGAAGGGTTTTATAAAGGAAATGGACATACCCATCGTTAAAAATCCATGTCCGGTGGATGGTTCGACGAAAAGGGAATATGTGAAGAAGATTATCAATCAGCTCAACCATGACCACCCGGGAGCCAAGTCCAGAATGTATCGTGCCATCATGGAAGGCATCGTACATCCGGAATGCCCTCCGATCAGATAATCTGTTTATTAATTGCATATCATTGAGGATAAAATAAGAGAATGAAACAAAATCCAAGTTACTCCGAACAAATTAACAGGGATAACGAATTAAAGCTTCGTAGACTTTGCAGAGAGCTTCCCTCTTTTTGCAAGGAATTCTTCCGTGGAATCGAACCCACTACTTCTTCCAGGACGAGGATTGCCTATGCCTATGACCTGAAGATATTTTTTCATTTTTTGATGGAGGAATACCCTGATCTATGTCATGAACCACTTGTCTCCTGGCCTGTGACGGTCCTGGATCAGATTACTCTGACTCAGCTGGAAGAATATCTGGATTATATTAAGCTTTACGAAAATGAGGATAATAAAGTCCACAGTAATGACGAGCGTGGAAGAATGCGCAAGACTGCTAGTATTCGCTCTTTTTATAAGTTCTTTTACCGTAAGCAGAAGATTGAAAAGAACACAGCCAGCCTTCTGAATATGCCTAAGAATCATGAACGGGCCATCACCCGTCTTGAAGTGGATGAGATCGCCCGTCTGCTGGATTCTGTGGAGAATGGAGATAAACTCACCAAGTCCCAGCAGAAATACCATAATAAAACCAAGGTAAGGGATCTGGCTATCCTCACTCTCCTGCTTGGCACCGGAATCCGGGTGTCGGAATGTGTGGGATTAGATATCATGGATCTGGATTTTGATACCAATGGAATGAAGGTTCATCGTAAAGGCGGGGCGGAAGTTATTCTGTATTTTGGAGAAGAAGTCCGGGAAGCCCTCCTTGATTATCTTGATGAAAGGGAACTGATCATGCCAAAGGAAGGCTCAGAGGATGCTCTCTTCCTGTCCATGCAGAGAAGCCGGATCAGTGTCCGTGCGGTGGAGAATCTGGTGAAAAAATACTCCCGTACCGTCACAACCCTTAAGAAGATTACTCCTCATAAACTGAGAAGTACCTATGGCACCCAGCTCTACAAGGAGACCGGGGATATCTATCTCGTGGCGGATGTGCTTGGCCACAGTGATGTTAATACTACCAGAAAGCACTATGCAGCTATGGAAGACCAGCGCCGTCGTATGGCTGCGGGGAAAGTACAATTAAGAGAAAAGAAGAAATAAACAGAGCCATCTCTTCGGGAAAGAATTGTCTAACAATAATTTCCTTACTATGAGATGGCTTTTTTATGTAAGAACAAATGAATGATGTTCTTTGAAAATATCTGATTGTAAAATATATATATTATAAGTTTGTCCAGTTAACATGGGAAATCATGAAGAATTCATTCCTCAATGATCTCATAATAGGGAACCATAAGATAACTGCCTGCATAGAGTTTGTCAGAGGATAACTGATTACAGGTCTTGACTTCCTCAATGTATTCATTCACATCATGAAATCCGGGATTCATATTTTCCTTGGCGATACTCCACAGACTGTCACCTTCCTTAATCTCCACGATCTTATACTGGAGATCAGATAAATGTTCATCTGCGTATACCATAACCATGTCAGAATGCATCATGTGATAGGTTCCGAAGATACCGGCTGTCATAACCAGGCAGGATACTCCGAAGATCATCTTCTTAAATAATCTTGCTGATTCCTGTCTTCTGCTCCTGGAAGAAGTTCTTCTACTACCGGTCTTATTCTTCATATCTACTGCTCTCTTTTTCATAGTTTTCATACCTCCCTTATCTATCGAAATCAAGAACGTATGTTCAACTGTGTTTGTATTATAGCGAACATTTATTCGGTTGTCAATACTTTTAGCGAATAAATGTTCGGTTTTATGAGAAAAAACCAAAAATATGTTCCAAACACTTGTTTTCTTTTCATTCACATGATAAAATATATAAAACATACGTTTGATAAAGGAGTATCAGATATGAGTTACGGTAAGATAAGTGCAAAACAGCGTGAAATCTTAGAATATATCAAGGATTCTATCCTGAATCATGGCTATCCGCCCGCTGTGAGGGAGATATGTGATGCGGTTAACTTAAGATCTACTTCCTCAGTACACTCCCACCTGGAGACATTGGAGAAGAACGGCTACATAAGAAGAGACCCTACCAAGCCAAGAGCTATCGAGATCGTGGATGATAATTTTAATCTGGCCAGACGTGAGCTGGTGAATGTTCCTATCGTAGGTACTGTCACTGCCGGAGAACCCATACTGGCGGTTCAGAACATCCAGGGATACTTTCCTATTATGCCCGAGTTCGTACGTAATAAGCAGACATTTATGCTGACCGTCAAGGGAGAAAGCATGATCAATGTGGGCATATATGATGGGGATTACATCCTGGTTGAGGATTCTCCTGTTGCTTCCAATGGTGATATCGTTGTTGCCTTGCTGGACGACTCTGTCACGGTGAAGACATTTTATAAGGAGAATCAGAGAATCCGGCTGCAGCCTGAAAATGATACCATGGATCCCATCTATGTTCCTGAGGGTACATCTTTCTCCATCGTTGGGAAAGTAATAGGCCTCTTCCGTTCTTTCTGTTAATAAAACAGCAATAGATTTTTTTCCTTAGGATAAAAAGGAGTCATGACACTGACAATTCTGTTTTAGGTAATCGCAAGTGCCATGACTCCTTTGGTATTTATACTATATTTATTTTCTTAGTTCTTAGTCCAGCAAATCTTCTTTTTTCACTGGTTTTCCGTCCATCCAGATATGCTCCAGATCATAGAAATGCCTGTCTTCTTTGCCGAATACATGGATGATGACATCTTTGAAGTCAAGAAGGATCCAGTTAGCAGTCTGATATCCTTCGATATGCTTAGGCTCATAACCTGCAAATCCAAGCTTTTCTTCTACGTTATCTGCCATGGCCTGAACCTGGTTTCTGTTTTCACCGTTGGCGATGATAAAATAATCTCCCAGAGTTGAGATTCCACTGATATCCAGGATGGAGATCTCTTCCGCTTTCTTATCTTCCAGAGCCCTTACGGCGATTAGTGCCATTTTTTTCGCTTCGTCCATATTATTCTCCTTCTTTGGTGTCGCCCTGTTTCTCCCGCAAGGCTTTATAATATTCGTATGTGGTCTGTGTCATAGGATCGATGGTGATACTCCTGCCTGACAGATATGCGATGGAGTCTTTTAATATCAGAAACAGACATTCATCCAGGTCCACAAAGGCCAGCTTTCTCACTTCAGGAAGATTAGGGGCCTGATCCCGGTTTGGCTCCATATAATCAGCGATATAGAGTATCTTTTCCAGTAAGGTCATGTCCGGTTTTCCGGTGGTATGCCAGGTAATGGCGGACAGGATTTCCGAATCTGAGATTCCGTATCGGCTCTCCGCAAGATATGCTCCCAGTTTAGCATGGAGGAGCTCCGGATTCTTCTCTTCGTACTGAGAGACCGAAAGTCCGTTTTTCTGACAGGTCTGTATCTTCTCCTTGGAAGTCATATACTTGGCAGAATCATGTAACAGACCTGCTATCCTTGCTTTCTCTATATCTGCCCCATAACGCATGGCAAGACAGGCAGCTGTGTAAGTGACACCCAGCGTATGCTCATATCTCCTGGCCGGGAGACTCTTTCGCATCTCATTCATTATCTTTTCACGCTTCATTTGCCTTCTTCCTCATTCATATACATGGTGTTCCTCGATATACTCTACCACAATCTGGGGAAGCAGATATCGGATACTCTCTCTGTTCTTCACCCTCTTGCGGATATCATTAGAGGAGATTTCCATGATGGGGGCATATAATTTTTCGATGACAGCATCGTATTTATTTTGAACATATTCAATCTGACTGTCCAACACAGAGCTGGTTCCCACGCCCCTGGCTGCCACCAGTATGGTAGCCAGCTCAAATATTTTCTCCACCATATACCAGGATTCGATATGGTACAGAGAGTCCGCACCCATAATAAAATAATACTCACAATCCGGATTATCCCTGGTAAGATTCAGGAGTGTCTCGTAAGTATAGGTGATTCCCTCCCGGTTGATTTCTTCCAGTGACAATTCAAAATGTTCATTATCTGCTATGGCCAGTTTGATCATATCGATTCTCTGTTCTTCAGTTACATTATCCGGCATCTTCTTATAGTAGGTATTCTTGGTAGGCATCACCAGGATTTTGTCCAGACCGAATTGATGGTAAGCTCGCTCAGCCAGCAAAAGATGTCCATGATGAATCGGA
>JBGVCE010000102.1:0-3404 GCA_045226235.1 Anaerobutyricum sp. | reverse complement strand
ATAGGCCCGCTCTTTTTACCCCGTACCCCTGGGCACCGGGTGAATTAAATGCCAGGGTAGCCGGAGAACTGTAGATAAGGTGCGTGTTAGACACCAGTTCTTTCGGGATATTCTCTTTTCCCAGGGCCGCCAGATCTCCTGCAGAGATACTGTAGGCCTGTTTCTTTGTCACCATTGTTCTTCCTCCTCAGGCAGCTGAAGAAGCTCCTCAGCCAGCTTCAGGAAGCATCTGCTTACCTGGCAGTCCGGATCTCCTTCAATCACTGTCTTTCCCTGGTCCTCAAACCGATTAATCTCATTGCTGCGTGGTATCTCACCCACGATGGAAAGTCCCACGGAATCTGCAAAGTTTTTCACCTTCTCTGTCTCATTTTCCACATTTCGATGGTTGAGGATAATGCCATGGACCTTGGCATAACTTCGGTCTTCAAAATTCTTCACCGCGGTATTAATATTCCCTGCGGCATAGAGGGCCATCTTCTCTCCGGAAGTGACGATGAGAACCCGGCTGGCATAACCCTCGCGGATCGGAGCGGCAAAGCCTCCGCAGACCACATCTCCCAGCACGTCATACAGCACCACATCCGGCTCATATGTCTCGAACAACTCCAGATCATTCAAGAGGGAAAAGGTGGCGATAATCCCTCTTCCGGCACAGCCAAGCCCCGGTGTAGGACCTCCTGTTTCTATGCAAAGCACATCCTTATATCCTACTTTTGAGATCTCCTCAATGGACTCGGGGTCCCGGTCATATTCCCTGAGATAATTCATCACAGGGATGGGGGGCTCCCCACCGCATAGATTGATGGTGGAATCTGCCTTGGGATCACAGCCGATCTGTATCACTCGCTTCCCCAGGTAGGCAAAGGAAGCGGCCAGATTGCTGGTCACCGTAGATTTTCCGATTCCTCCTTTTCCGTATATCGCTATCTTAATCATAAAAAAACACTCCCTTATCCAACCTGCAGAGGGAGGGTAAAGGAGTGATATCACAGCATGACACTATATGGATACACAACGATTCCTGCTCGGTAAACCTTGCCCTCATGGTTGAACATCGTGGCCCTTTTGACCACTTTATCTTCTTCGGTTCATTTCTTCTCTTTCCTTCAGAGTCCCGGGGGAGTCTTCCGGTCAGGGGAAAAGAACACTATATTAAGTTAGGTAAATGGTATCATAGTCTCCGGGAAAATACAATAGGGCTAGCGGATCTCTTCCCCCAGGAAGTCTGCCATCTCCTCCAGGAGTTTACGGATCTTACCGGCAAAATCCGAATCATTTCCGATCACACGCAGGTGGGGATGGTGTTCCCATGCAGCCAGCAGCCTGTTATCCACTTCTATGGCTTCTTCCACCGTCTCGATCCTGGCAGCGTTATTGTCCAGGGTATAGAACTCTTCCGCACCCTTTGCAGCCGTTGTCAGATGAAATACCGCATCATAGCGTTTGTTCATCTCCTCCTCTGAGGAATAGTAATCTGCAAGGACCGCGAATTCTTCCGAGGGAAGATAGGCTTTATTATCCATCATCCCTCTGTCATACAGGATAATGATCTTATCATGGGGCATCTTCTCTGCGGCTTCCCGGAAAATTCCTTCCTTGGTTAATTGCAGTCTCATCTGATACCGCTGATATTCAAAAGGAGATTCACAGGTCCAGGGCGCCACCCCGCCGGATATCAATTCAGTCGCTGTCTCAGGAACAACCAGTACACAGTAGCCAAGCGACGAAAAAGTCTTCTTTATTTCTTCCAGCCCTGTCGTTTTTCCTCCACAGGGCCCGCCGGTTATTACAATATTTGTGATCTTCATATCTGCACCTTTCTTTTCCACCCGGAGAGTGATTTTGCTTCTTAAGAGTATTTTATCAAAAAATTTCTTTTTTTTAAAGAAGAAAACCGCCAGGCTTCCAGGTGCCTGTGCACCTTGGAAACCCTGCGGTTAGAATTATTCAGTCAGTTTTTCAATTATTGTCTGATGATCAGTCTTCGTCACCAAGGAAGTAGTGACCCAGAGCATCTGCAGCCTTGATCGCTGCTGCAACAGATTCCGGAGTTACTTCGAATGGCATATTATGCAGTGTGTCATTGTCCGCACATGCAAGTTCAGCCACTGCCATACATTTCTCATCGGTTACTTCCTCAACGCCCAGTTCTTTCATGGTAACAGGAAGGCCTACTTCGATACAGAATTCAATGATCTCTGCCAGCTCATCTTCCGGCATATCTTCAAGAACCAGCTGTACCAGAGTACCGAATGCTACTTTCTCGCCATGGTACATATGATGGCACTCTTCCAGTACGGTCAGACCATTGTGAATAGCATGAGCACCCGCAAGACCTGCACTCTCAAATCCTATTCCGGAAAGAAGGGTGTTGGCCTCGATAATCTTCTCTACAGCAGGAGTGCATACGCCGGCATCCAGAGCGATCTTAGCCTTAACGCCTTCTGCCATCAGGGTGTCAAAGCATAACTGAGCAATTGCCATGGAGGCTTCCGTTGCCTTTCCGCCTGCACAGGAAGTTGCATCACTCTGCTTACATGCTCTTGCCTCAAAATAGGTAGCCAAAGCATCACCGATACCGGATACGGTAAGACGGGTCGGGGATTTCACGATAATGTCTGTATCCATCATTACCAGGTTGGGGTTAGCCGGAAGGAAAAGATATTCTTCAAAGACACCCTCATCCGTATAGATAACAGATAAAGCACTACAAGGAGCATCTGTGGAAGCAATCGTAGGAACTACGAATACCTGGTTGCCAGTCTTGTAAGCTACAGCCTTGGCAGTATCAAAGATCTTACCGCCGCCTACACCGATCACGAGATCGCAGCCTTTTTCATTAACGATTTCCACCAGACGGTTGATCTCTTTCCAGGAACATTCTCCGTTAAAGAATTCAAAATCAATATCACAGTCAACCTCTTTAAAGCTGTCTTCAATCAGCTGTCCAAATCTCTTATGTCCGCCCTTACTGATGAGGATGAGTGCCTTTTTTCCGGCATTGGCAGCATAGCTGCCCAGATTCTTCATCTCGCCTGCGCCCTGAATATACCTTGACGGTGCAATTAAAATTTTAGTTCCCATAGTAACCTCCCTTTTTTCGAAGTATAGTAACTATCTAGTCTTAAAATAGGCATAATAGCTACAAAATCTTATAGATACACTAAAATTTTATTAAAAACACACAAAAGAGTCAAGATAATTACTCATATCTTCCTATCAATTTTTGCTCTATTCTAATCTCAAAACCATTACTGCTATATTTTCTTGTTCTGACTTCTCAAAGATTATTCATCAGATGGAGATTGTTCGCATACATCAGGTGGAGTCTCAATCTCCATCTGATGAAGCCTGCGGCGCATCGCAGAGTTGCGCATAGGAAGATGTCTTCGACATCGCGC
>JBGVCE010000101.1:0-5771 GCA_045226235.1 Anaerobutyricum sp. | reverse complement strand
ATCACGGCAGAGGCAGTCAGGGGAGAGGCTGAGCCTGTCCTGACTTATTCTAAAACAGACGAGAAAGAGGAAGTACTGGATCCTTTTATCGAAAAGAAGGATGACGGCGAGATCGCTTAAGTGATACAGCCATATTCTGAATTATTGACTGGCACGTTCCTCCGGATCGTGTCAGTTTTGTTGTATAAGTCCAGTGCCATCCGGACTTATACACTCTTATCAGATTGCTAAGAAGGAAGGTAAAATATGCAAAACGATCAAATGACGCTGCCGGTACTGGCCTTGCGTGGTAAGATTGTATATCCTGAGACAGAGACATATTTTGAAGTATCCAGGCCAAGATCCCTGAAGGCCCTGGAGAATGCGATGATTCATCGTCAGCTGTTATTTCTTGCCCATCAGAAGGACCCCTCAGTGGAGGTGCCGGGAGAGACAGATCTCTACCGGGTGGGAACCGTTGTAAAAGTCGGCCAGATGACCAGGTCCGGAGCAGGAGTTCTGAGGGTTTTCGTGGAGGCTGTCCATCGTGCCCGCATCATACAGCTCTTCGAGAAGGATGGCAGTCTTTTTACGGATTGTGATGAGATCATCTCTGAGGATTACCCCGATGGATGGGGAGAGAGAACTGCTCTGTTTCGTAGTGTGAAAGATTGGGCCAGATTATTTTCCGAGAAGAATCCCGGCCTGATGAACATAGATTATGAAGAGTTTACAGATGAAGGAGAACTGACAAAGCTGATCTACACCATCGCTTCCCATCTGCCTTATGAGATTAACAAAAAACAGGCGATCCTGGAGGAAGTCAGCGTCAAACGTCAGGCGGAGATGCTGTTGACCATCCTCATGGAGGAAGTGGACATCAGTGATTACCGCAACGAGATTGCAAAGAAAGTCAAGAGCAATGTGGATAAAAACCAAAGGGAATATCTCCTGAGAGAACAGCAGAAAGTGATCCGTGAGGAACTGGGCGAGGAGAACACTGCATCTGAGGCGGATGAATTCCTTGAGAAGTGCCGGAACCTGAATGCCAAGGATAACGTGAAGGAAAAGATAGAGAAAGAAATCAAACGTTTCAAGACCATTCCTATGATGTCCGCGGACAGTTACACCATCCGGAACTACATCGAAACCATGCTGGAGATGCCCTGGGAGAATGCATCCACAGATAACAATGATCTGGCCCATGCCAAACAGATTCTGGAGGAGGATCACTATGGCCTGGAGAAGATTAAAGACAGGGTGCTGGATTACCTGGCAGTCCGCAACCTCACCAGGAAAAATAATGCTACGATCCTGTGCCTGACCGGCCCTCCCGGAACCGGGAAGACCTCCATCGCCAAATCAGTGGCCAGGGCATTGGACAAAAAATATGTAAGAATATCCCTGGGAGGTGTCAGGGATGAGGCAGAGATCCGCGGTCATCGTAAAACCTACGTGGGTGCCATGCCCGGAAGGATCGCGGAGGGTATCCGGCATGCCGGAGTTTCCAATCCTCTGATGCTTCTGGATGAGATTGATAAAGCCAGCGGAGATCACCGCGGCGATACCGCTTCCGCATTGCTGGAAGTGCTGGACGGCGAACAAAATGTGAATTTCAGAGACCATTATCTGGAGGTTCCCCTGGACCTGAGTAAAGTCCTGTTTATCGCCACTGCCAACGACATCAGCCTGGTGGCCAAACCCCTTCTTGACCGTATGGAGATCATCGAAGTTTCCAGTTATACGGAAAATGAGAAGTTCCATATTGCCAAGAAATATCTGATCAAGAAGCAGAGAGAGGCCTCCGGCCTGGCGGAGGATCAGATTACCATAACCGATGATGCCATCTACTCCATTATCCGTAATTACACCAGGGAAGCCGGTGTCCGTAATCTGGAGAGAAAGATCGGTACCCTTATGCACAAGGCTGCCAGAAACCTTATGGAAGAAGGAGAGGGCATCTATGTGGACAGCAAAGATCTGGAAACTTATCTGGATGTTGCTCCCTTCTCCGAGGAAGATGGTCTGGATGATCCCCAGGTCGGCATCGTTCGTGGCCTGGCATGGACATCCGTAGGAGGAGATACTCTTTCCATCGAGGTCAACACCATGCCCGGACAGGGAAAACTGAAGTTAACCGGTCGCATGGGAGACGTCATGAAGGAATCCGCCGAGATCGGCCTTAGTTACATACGCTCCATCGCTCCGGAATTCAAGATTGAGGAATCTTTCTTCCAGAACAATGACATCCATATCCATATCCCGGAAGGAGCGGTCCCTAAGGACGGGCCTTCTGCAGGTATCACCATGGCAACAGCCATGCTGTCCGCCTTCACGGGCATCAAAGTCCGAAGCGACATCGCCATGACCGGTGAAATTACCCTGCGCGGCAAGGTACTTCCCATCGGAGGACTGAAAGAGAAACTGCTGGCTGCCAAGGTGGCCGGAATCAAAGAGGTACTGGTGCCTTATAAAAATGAGAGAAATGTACTTTCCCTGGAAAAGGAAGTAACCGGCGGCCTGAAGATCACCTATGTGAAACAGATGGAGGATGTTCTGAAGAAAGCATTTATCAGATGCGATTCCGATGATTGAACCCGATGGAGGATTAGAACATGATCATTAAAAATGCATCCCTGGAGACAGTTTGCGGTATAACCAGCAAACTACCGGACAATCAGCTGCCGGAGGTCGCCTTTGCGGGGAAATCAAATGTGGGGAAGTCCTCCCTGATTAATGTCCTGATGAATCGGAAATCTCTGGCCAGGACTTCTTCTCAGCCGGGCAAGACCCAGACCATAAACTTCTATAATGTTAACCAGGAGCTGTATATCGTGGACCTGCCTGGATATGGCTATGCCAAGGTTTCAAAATCCGTCTCCGAGAAATGGGGGCCTATGATCGAAAACTATCTCCACACTTCCGGGCAGCTGAGGATGGTCTTTCTTCTCATTGATTTAAGACATCCTCCCACAAAGAACGACGTTCAGATGTATCGGTGGATCCTGAGCAACGGGTTCTCCCCCGTGATCATTGCCACAAAGGCGGATAAGGTTAAAAAAAGTCAGCTGCCAAAGCATCTGAAGATCATGAAGGAGACTCTGAGAGTAATCGAAGGGGTTCCTGTCATTCCCTTCTCCTCTGTCACAAAAGCCGGCAGAGACGAGATATGGGACCTGATCGAGACCTACGCTCTGGGGGAAGAAATGGAAATACCAGAAGAATAAAAAGAAAGCGGGATCCGGCGGATCCCGCTTATTTTAATAATCAATCCAACAATAATAATTCCATCACTTTGCTGTAGACACTTTCACATTTTTCAGACCACTTATCACAGACTTCGATGGCCTGCTCCTTGGACACTACGTTCAGATATAGTTCCATGAGAGTGGAGCCTTTCTCTTTAATCTGGGTTTTCACCATGTATTCTCCCTTTTTCAGAGGATAGTAATCCGCGGTGATATCCACTTCTTTTCTCAGCTGATATTTTTTCAAAGAGAAGTAATCCAGGATGTCTTTCTTGATGGGATCCGGAATCTTTCCCAAAAACATATCCAGGGTCTCCTGGCCGGAGGCTGTGAGATAATAATTCGTGGTATTCCGCACCACTTCCCCGCGGATGAACATGGCATCATGTAGTTCGTTGATGGCCTGCTGAAGATGGAAATAGGAAGTATAGCCTTTGTTCACAAAGAACTCGCTTAACTGGGATGTGGTCATGGGAAATTCCAGATTATCCAGCATATATAAGATCATTAATTTGTATAGGGTTAAAGATTCCTCAGACATATTTTATTCCCTGCCTTGTATTTCTTTGCTTCATTTCTTTTCGAATGGTATTTAATACCAGGTGTTTATGTAAGATCCATTTCGGCTCAATCAGAAGTGCTCTGGAGCCGTCACCGGTAATCCGCTCGATGACGATATCCGGCCTGAGCCGCTCCAGATAACCAATCACAAGATCAACATATTCTTCCATGGTTAAGATGTGAAAAGGATGTTCCTGGTACCAGGATGCCAGCGGTGTATTCCTGAGAAGATTCAACATGGATATCTTGATGCCGGAGACAGGCAGTTTATTCAGATACTCCACGGTTTGATACTGCATTTCACTGGTTTCTCCTGGCAGCCCCGCGATGGTGTGAGCCGTCACCCGCAGTCCGTGTTCATGGCATCTGATCACCGCATCAGTGAAGATTTCTGTGGGATAACCCCGGTTTAGAAAACGGGCGGTATCATCATGACAGGTCTGAAGGCCCAGCTCCAGGAAAACAGGCTTATTTTCTTTTTTCTGCAGATCTTCTATGTATTGCAGCACAGGCTCCGGGAGACAGTCCGGCCGGGTGCCGATAATGATACCGCAGATGGGTTCCTGCCGGATGGCTTCCTCATAGAGCTGCCGCAGCCGGGGCAGGGGGGCATAAGTATTGGTAAAAGCCTGAAAATATGCCAGATACCGCTGTCCCTGATATTTTTCCGAAGTCTGCCTCCTCCCATGGAGAATCTGGTCTGTGATGGAGAGAGAGGAGCTTTCGGCAAAATCACCGCTTCCCCCCTCGCTACAGAAGATACAGCCTTCTCTGGAGAGGGTACCGTCCCTATTGGGACAGGTAAATCCTCCGTCCAGACAGATTTTATAGATTTTATCCCCAAAGTATTCTTTAAGAAAACGGGAGTAAGAATAATATCGCTCCATCTTAGGGCTCCTTATCTTATAGCGAAGTACTCCCTATTCTATCACCAGAAGAATCTTTGTGCAATGCAGAAAATGGAAAAAAGGTTGTTTTATTCTTCCTTTGTTTATGATATGATGGTACAGAGTGAAACAGTTTTTGTTATTATCCGGTCTTTATTATTCTATATACACTCAGGTGTGTCACAAAGCTTTAAAAGTTTCATTATTTCCCATAATACATTTAACATATAATACATTATGACAAGAACAAGGAGGTCATTTTATGGAATATGCCAATATGACGATCGCCCAGTTGCGCGCATTGGCCAAGGAGAGAGGGATTACGAAGATATCCGCTCTGAAAAAAAATGAATTGGTAGAACGGTTGGAAGAGGAAGAATCCAAAAGTGATGAGAATGCTACGTTTATAGAAGATTCCCCTGGAGAGAATTCCGGTTCGGATAAAAATCCCGTAGAAAAAACCCAGAGCCAGGAGGTAAGAGAACCCAGAGAATACGGGTCTGGCCGAAATCAGAACGGGGAGTCCCCCATGAAAGCAGAAGGAATCCTGGAAATCGTTGAAGGCGGCTATGGCTTTATCCGGAGTGAGAATTACTTAAGTGGAGATGACGATGTCTATGTATCCCATTCCCAGATCCGTAAGTTTAATCTGAAGACAGGAGATATCCTCAAGGGTAATATCAAGTTTAACTCACCCAATGACCGGTATGCCGCCCTTATTTTTATTGAATCCGTGAACGGATATAAACCCTATGAAGCTCAGAAACGTAAGAACTTTGAGGACCTGACCCCTATCTTTCCAAATGAGCGGATCCGCCTGGAGATTCCGGGAGGACCGGTCTCCATGCGTATGCTGGATCTCCTTTCCCCCATCGGAAAGGGTCAGAGGGGAATGATTGTCTCCCAGCCGAAGACAGGAAAAACCACCCTTTTAAAACAGATTGCCAAGAGTATCATTCAGTCAGAGCCTGACATGAAAGTGATCGTTCTTTTAATTGATGAAAGACCTGAGGAAGTGACTGATATCAGGGAGTCCATCGAGGGTAAAAATGCGGAAGTAATCTATTCAACCTTTGATGAGCTGCCGGAGCATCAC